>JANTHH010000062.1 GCA_024762485.1 Chromatiales bacterium | reverse complement strand
TTGAGGCCCACGGTGAACGCCTGGCTGGCGACGCAGCAGAGGCAGCCACCGGCCACCTCGGTTATCCGTGTCTGGCCGTCTGCCAGCAGCGCGCCGTCAATACCCGTCTGACCGAATTCATTGACCAGCACGGCCCAGCGTTCGTGTTCCGGGCGCCGGCGCAGCAGCTGGCCGATGGTGGTGGTCTTGCCGACACCGAGGAAGCCGGTGATGAGGTTGACCGGGATGAGTCGGTGGCTCATCGCTCAGGGTCTGCGGCCCGCTTCAGGGCCTGCCGCCCTGATTCGCCGGATCGGAGAAGTAGTAGTCGAATTTCTTGTGCAGGCCGCTGGTGAATTTCCAGGCCTCGCTGTAGCTCAGGCCGCTCTTCTCGGGGAAGACCACCTTGATGTAGAGCCCGTTCTTTTTCTGCTTCTTCAGCTTGGCCAGGTGCTGCTCCAGCTGCTTCATGGTGACCGTCTGGTACTTGCCACGACCCAGTTCGCGGTAATTGATGTGTTCTCCCTTGGCGTCCTTCCAGTAGCGGACCTCCACCAGGTAACGGCCCTTGGGTGAGCGTGCGGGCTTGACCAGCTTGTCGTATTTCACCTGCAGGTCGTCGTGCTCACCCACCAGCACCAGGTACTTGCGTTCGATCTCCTTCTGCTGGCGGCGGGCCTCTTCGAGTTCCTGCAGCTGCTTGGCGGCCTTTTCCTGTATTTCGCTGAGCTGCTGCTGGTTGGTGGCGAAACGCTGTTGCAGGCTGCTCAGGTTCTGTTCCAGGCCGCTGATGTTCTGCTGTGCGGTGGCGAGACGGGCGCGTTCGGCATCCAGATCGGCCTCCAGGGTCTGGCGGATCAACGCCAGCTGGGCCGCCTTCTGGGTGATGTCGTCCCGCTCCTCGATCAGCTGCTGGATGTCCTGCTGTTGCCGCTCGATGACGGCGCTCTTCTGCTGGCCGCGCTCCTGCTGGCGCATCAGTTCCAGCTGCAGCTCGGCGACGCGGTTCTCGGCCGTGTGCAGACGCAGTGCCAGGTCCTCGTTGAGCTCGCCGGTGCTGCGTGCCAGCTCGGCGGCCTCGCGCTCGGCCTCCATGGTGGCGCGCACCTGGGCCACCAGCTCGTTGTTGCGGATCAGCAGTACCACCATGGCGATGAGGAAGATCATCACCACCACCGTCATGATGTCGGTGAAGGAGGGCCAGAAGCTCTCGTTGCCCTGACCCTCCTGACGGTTGAGGCGGATATCGACGAAGCCGTCGCTCATGGCCGGGTACTCAGTCCTGCTCGCCGAGACGGAAGCCGCGGCGCAACAGGCCGCCCAGCATGTCCAGCCGGTCGGCCAGTCCGTCGATCTTCACGTGTTGCTCGTGCATGGTCTCGCGGAACACCTGCTGCTGGATTTCGGTAACCTTCTGCGCCTGCTGCATCTGCTGCACCAGGTCCTGCATCGAGCGGATCAGGCCGGTGAATTCGTACAGCACGCTCTCGGTCTGCACGTTGAAGCGCGGCATCAGGAAATTGGTGCTCGCCTGCTCGATGGCGCTGACCAGGTTGGTCTGGGCGTCGGTCAGCTTGAGGTAGAAGTAGCCGAAGAACAGGTAGCAGACGATGGCGGTGATGGTGGTGGACAGGGCGGTGGACATGCCGTGCACCACCATGCCCATGCCGCTGGTGTCGACGGTATTCGCCAGCAGGTCGGAGGCACCGATCAGGGCAATCGACAGCGACACGATGGTGCCGAACACGCCGCTGAGGATCAGCGTGTTGTTGATGAACTTGGGCAGGCTGGTGCGGGTGCTCTCGCTGGCCAGCAGGGTGGCGGCCAGCGCACTCTGGTTGATCGGCGTGTGGGCCTCGTGCAGGCGCATCATGGCGCGGTAGCGCTGGGCGATCAGGCTGTCCTCCGCCACGCCTTCAAGCTCGTCGTCCTCGCGACCGGTGATGTTGTCTGCGAAGCGGGCAACCGCCTCCTCCTCGCGCATGTAGCGGGTGAAGAGGAACAGCATGCGGAACAGGCCGAGGGCGAACAGTGCGACGATGGCGCCGTTGATCACCAGGCCGAGGTCGGTCAGCTGATCGCGGAAATACACGCTGTTGATCAGGTCGATCTTCCAGGCCAGCAGGGCGGCGACCACCAAGGCCATGATCAGCATGCGCAACAGGGTGTTGCGGCTGAAGTTTCGCTTCAGGGTGATGCTTTCCAAGGTGATGTCCTCTGCGCGTGGTCGAACAACCGGTGCTCGCGCCGGTTTGCCCGGATAGTACCATAGGGCCAACGACGACTGGGTCAGAGGGCAACTGGAATGATGAACGGGGACGAACGCCTGCGGGCAAGAGAAGACATGTTGTCGGTATTCCAGGCCGGGGTGGAGCGGGTGCGGGGCCGCGTGGCGGTGTCGGCGGCGTTGCGGGGCAGGGCGGCACCCGCCGCGGCGGTGGTCGCCATCGGCAAGGCGGCGGAATCCATGTTCCACGGCGCCGAGGAGGTGCTCGGCGACGACCTGCTGGCGGGGTTGATCATCACCAAGACGGGTCACGGTGATCCGCGGCAGTGGCAACGCACCCGGGTGCGCTATCTCGAGAGTGCCCACCCCATCCCCGACCAGCGCAGCCTCGACGCAGGCCAGGCGTTGCTCGATTTCATCGACGAACAGCCTGCCGACCGCCCCCTGCTGTTCCTGATCTCCGGTGGCACCTCCAGTCTGGTGGAAGTGCTGCGCCCGGGGCTGACCCTGGACGACCTGCATGCCATCAACGACTGGTTGCTGGGCAGTGGTCTGGCCATTGACCAGGTCAACTGGGTACGCCAGCGGCTGTCGTTGATCAAGGCCGGTGGACTGCTCAACTATCTCGGCGAGCGCCCGTGTCGGCAACTGCTGATCTCGGACGTGCCCGGTGACGACCCGGCGGTGATCGGTTCCGGGCTGCTGGTGCCGGCGCGGCGGGATGTGCCCGGCCCCGAGCTGCCGTGCTGGCTGGCGGGCAAGCTGGTGGACCTGCTGCCCGCACCCAAGCGTGCTGCGCCCACGCCGGAGATCGTGGCCTGTCTGGCGGATGCCCTCGATGCGGCAGAGGCGAGGGCGCGCGAGCTGGGGTATGTGGTGACGCGACACGCAACCTTTCTCGCCGGCGATGCGGCCGAGGTGGCGGGAGACCTGGTGCAGCAGCTTGCCCAGTCGCCACCGGGGCTGCACCTGTGGGGTGGTGAGACCACCGTCGAGCTGCCGGACCACCCTGGCCGCGGGGGCCGCAACCAGCACCTGGCGCTGGCGGCCGCCATTGAACTGGCGGGACGGGACGACCTGTTGCTGCTTGCCGCGGGCACCGACGGCAGCGATGGCCCCACCGGCGATGCCGGCGGGCTGGTGGACGGCGACAGCCTGAAACGCGCCGGTGTCGATGCCGCCGAAGCCGCCGGCTACCTCGCGCAGGCCGATGCCGGCACACTGCTCGAACGCAGTGGCGACCTGGTGCACACCGGGCCTACCGGCACCAACGTCATGGACCTGGTGGTCGGACTGCGGCGCGGGGCGTAGCCTGCACCCCGGCTGGGTTACAATCCGCGGATGCCGCAGAACCTCTACGCCGCCGCCCACGCCTGCCTGGTGGAGCGCGACCTGACCCTCAAGCTCGAGCGCGCCCGCCGGCTCGCCGACGACTGGCAGGCGGGCGAGCTGGTGCAGTCACCCGTTCCTGATCTCCCCGAGGTCATCGAGGCCGGCCACCCCGAACGCCCCGAACTGGTCCCGCCGCGCGAGCTGCCCCGGCGCAAGCTCGGCAGCGTGGAGGGCAGGGCAGCGATGACCCACGCCATCGCCCACATCGAGTTCAACGCCATCAACCTCGCCTGCGATGCGGTCTGCCGCTTCCGCGACATGCCGGCCGGCTACTACGGCGACTGGATCGGCGTGGCGGCGGAAGAGGCCTATCATTTCTCGCTGCTGCAGGAACATCTGCGCGAGTTGGGGTTCCAATACGGAGACTTTCCCGCCCACAACGGGCTGTGGGACCTGGCGCAGAAGACCGCCGGTGACGTGCTGGTGCGCATGGCCATGGTGCCGCGGGTGATGGAGGCGAGGGGACTGGACGTGACGCCCGACATCAGCCGTCGCTTTGCCGCCGCCGGAGATGACCGCATGGTCGGGATACTCGAAATCATCCTGCGCGACGAGGTGGGCCACGTGGAGGCGGGTACGCGCTGGTTCCACTACCTGTGCGAACAGCGCGGGCTGGATGCCGAACAGACCTATTTTGAACTGCTGAACAGCTTCTTCCGCGAGGGCATACCCTGCCCATTGCATGTGCAGGCGCGGCTGGAGGCCGGATTCAGCGAACATGAACTTGCCAGACTGGAGGCCCTATGCGGCAAAACATCCTGATCACCCTGTTCTTCGCCCTGGCGGGCCTGAGCGCTCCCCTGCATGCCCAGCAACAGGCTGCACTGCTCGCCTACCAGGTCTACGAGGACGGGGTCGAGCCCTATTTCTCGCGCATCCTGGTCACCCCGGACTACCTGCGCATGGACGAGGGCCGGGGCGACGGTGACTACACACTGCTCGATCGCAAGGCCGGGGTGATCTACAACGTCTCGCGCGAGGACCGCACCGTCCTGCTGATCGACAACAAGAAGCCGCTGCCCGAGCTACCGGCGGACCTGACCATCACCACGAAGGACGAGGCCGACCAGGAGGCGCCGTCCATCGGCGGACGCCAGCCGCATAACGTGCGGCTCTACGCCAACGACAAGCTGTGCGTCGAGCTGGTGACGCTGCCCGATACCATGGGACCGGCACTCGACGGGTTGCGCGAGTTCCGCCAGGTTCTCGCCCGGGTGCAGGCCGCCGTACTGGCGGACCTGCCGGAAGAGGCCCGCCAGCCCTGCGACCTGGCACAGCACATCTTTGCCGCCGGGCGCATCTATGACTTCGGCCTGCCGGTACAGGAGAGCCGCGAGGGACGCAGCCAGTCGCTGGTGGATTACGATCCCGCCGTGGCGGTCGACGACGACCTGTTCGTGCTGCCGGAGCAGTTCGAGCAGATCGCGCTGCCCGGCGCGATCGACATGGCGGAGTAGGGGTTGATCCCGCTTCAGTCAGTCAGACAGGGCGTTGCCTGATGTTCATGGATGCCCGCCGATGGCCTGATCGTCGTCAACCATCAGGCTTGCCCAGGGGGTCTTCGGGGCGTCGCAGTGGAAGACTCCCTTCCTCTGTGAGGCCTACGATGGCCAGATGGCGTTGATGCAGGATGCGCGCGACCACGTTCAGATAGGGTCGCGGGGCACCCGCCGGGTCGGCGAGGAAGCTGTAGCCGGCCTGCTCCAGCTCCGCCGCGGCGATCCGGTTGGCCTGCCACTTGCGCTGGAAGTCCCCGCTGGTGGAGATTGTCACCAGGATGGCGGCGGACACCGCCAGTACTGCCGCGATATCTTTCTTCGCCTTCTCGCCGAGCGGCAGGCTCTCCAGCTTGAGGACCAAGCCGGCCAGGGCGCTGAACAGCGCCGCCACGAAGGTGCAGCCCCAGTAGATCCCGCTCCACCGCTTGGCATTGGCCCGTACCTCGCGATAGTTGGTGAGAATGGTCTGGGCCACCAGGGCCCGGTCCGTGTCGGTCTCGAGCGTCACGGGTGTCAACGCATCCGCCAGCGCCTGCCCACGCGGCCAGGTGTTGCGGTTCTCGAGCACCCACCAGGATACGGCGGTGGCAAGGGCCGCGATCAGTACGATGGCGGTGATGAGGCGGGCTGAACGGGGTGGTTGTTGGGTTGGCATGGTGTGGGCTCTAGGATTGGCTTTGAGTTCTGGGTAAATTGTGAATAATGCTCATCAAACCGCCCCGGTACGGTGTCGACTTGGGATCACAGTCGCATGTTAGGCTTTGCGTGTCTTGCCGTTGGTGTCTGAAATTTTTACGAGGCTAACTATGGCCCCAATTGCATACCAAGCTAATGTCCATAGGATGCTCGGTATAAAGAAAAGACCAGAAGCACCCCCTGTCTCCATTTTTAAGGCAAGAACCACCATTGAAGCGATCCCAAGATGGCCAAGTAGCATGCATGTTGAAGCAACTTTTATACTAGTTGATTTCCATATGTTGTCGGGCCTTTTCCTTATGTGTTTTACAATATATAAAGTGACAAGTAATGTAATAAAAACGGCAATAACAATCACTATTGGGGTAATGGCAGTTCGAGGCACGCTAAGCTCATGCAAGATTCTAGGTAATGAGGAACTAGCTGAATACATTGATAGTGCGAATGTGATTATGAAGGCACCAGGAAACCAGATAACCTTAATGACAAAATCCATGTCTACTCCACATTTAATGCCTAAAAAGACTGTCGAATATCTGCTTTGAACGCAGCCGTGTCTTTATCCGCCATATTCAACGATCTCCCTGTTCATGGCTGATGACTCGGCCTATTTTCTTTGAACAGGGGCATCATGTCACCCTCGGACCCTAGATCAAGCCCTGTCGCGGCGACCACGGCGTTCTAGGTTTGGTTTCCTTCACGCCGCCATCCCCAGTCGCTGTGGGCCTGTTTTTCGATATTGGATATTTAGGTTTAGAGTATAAATTCCTTCAAAGCATTTCTCTGATATTAATTCTTACTCCGACCCCAAATACTCGCAGCGAACGAAAAATGCGTCCGCGTTCACGGCCTTATTAGGTTTCATGCGGGTTTACCGGTGAGAGGGTTAGAGCCAAAGCGGTTTTCCTCTGCCGTACCCGCTAGGAAGCCATTTTCAACCAAGGCCCAGAGCGGGCCGATAAACGGGATGAAATTGATCAAGATCCACCATGCGGATTTGTCACGATCGTGCCAACGTTTGGCCTGAACTGCTAAAGCAGGCCACAGGAATACCAAGCTTGCTATGTTGACGAAGGTGTCGGCAGCTTCTGTGTCCACACCAAAAAAGATAAATTCTGGTATCAATACCAGGGCTATTGATGCAGAGAAAAAGAGCCAATAGGGCTGACGGCTAATACGGCCATCAAATGAAAAAAGCAGCCAAACGATGTTCATCCTTAAAGTATATCCATGTCTTCTTTTTGAAGCCTAAATCTGAGTATGTTGCCGACCCGAATACTGGAATATGCGGCTGACACGAGTGTCGGAATATATGTTTAGGGTCAGAGTATAAATCCCTTAAAAACACTTATCTGATAGTAATTATTACTCCGAACCCAAATTCTTGTTGGCTGGTCCTGCTGGTGGATTATTTTGGAAAAGTTCTTTCCATTGTTCGAAGTTTATCGGATTGCCTGGGCTGCTTTTGACCCAGTGGTTATATGACTCCATTTTTAGCTCTTCAAATTCTTCAGGGGTCAGCTCTTTTTTGCCCAGAAGCTCGGTGAACCTCGTGCTCGGCTCGACCTCGATATGCTGTGTATGGGTCACCGTTATCGGTGATTGGTATACGAAGACAAAGTAAGCAATGCCAGTCAGCACGAATGTGAGCACAACGTAGATGATTGGTTGTTTATGCGGAGTGCTCATCTTTTATTCAGCTAACGGTTGATTATGTGGCCAACCTGAATATTGGGATATACGGCTGACACGAGTATTGGAATATACGGGCATTTGTTCTCTTTCTGCTGCCGCCCGGCAGCGGCGCGAGTTGTGAGGCAGGTCCATGAAAAGGGCGGTAGCAGTCTGTCTGGCGCATGATCATTCCCTGATTGCTTTATGTGTTTTCCCGATACTGCCAGTCGCTGGCCAGCCAGGCAAATGCCTCGATAGGCAGGCGGTTCCGCGCGGTCATGCGATGCAATCGATGCCGATCAGCCTGCAGCCACCCTCAACGCCCAACCGGCCACGCCGTTTGGCAATCCCCGCACATCCTATTGATAATGCCCGCTGTACTGCCTGGGAACATTCCATGAACAACACCTCTACTGCCGGGCTCGAGGCCCTGCAATCCCTCCGTGAACAACTGGCCAAGGTGATCGTCGGCCAGACGACCCTGCTCGACCGCCTGCTGCTGGCCCTGCTCGGCGGTGGCCATGTGCTGCTGGAGGGGCCGCCGGGGCTGGCCAAAACCACGGCGGTGCACGCGCTGGCCTGCGGGGTGCATGCCAGCTTCCAGCGCATCCAGTTCACGCCGGACCTGATGCCGGGCGACCTGACCGGCAGTGAGATCTACGAGGCAGCGACGGGCGGTTTCCGCTTCCTGCCGGGGCCGCTGTTCCACGAGATCCTGCTGGCCGACGAGATCAACCGCGCACCGCCCAAGGTGCAGTCCGCGCTGCTGGAGGCGATGGCGGAACAGCAGATCACCGTCGGTGGCGAGACCCGGCGTCTGCCGGAGCTGTTCATCGTGCTCGCCACCCAGAACCCGCTGGAGCAGTCGGGCACCTACCCGCTGCCCGAGGCTCAGCTCGACCGCTTCCTGTTCCACGTGCTGCTGGACTACCCCGGCGTGGAGGAGGAGGTGGAGATCGTGCGCCGCGCCCGCGCCAGCCGCGACGGCCACCTCGAGAGCCAGGTGCAGGCGGTGCTGGAGCCGGCGCAGATCCTCTCCCTGCGCGATGGCCTGCAGGACATCCACATCGAGCCGGCCGTCGAGCGTTATGCGGTGGAACTGGTCGCCGCCACCCGTGACCCTGGTCGCTGGCAGCCGGACTGGGCGGACATGGTGGTGGCGGGGGCCTCGCCGCGCGGCTCGATCTGGCTGCTCAAGGCGGCCAGTGCCCGCGCCCTGCTCGCGGGGCGGGACTACGTGATCCCCGAGGACGTCATCGCGCTGGCCCCGGACGTGCTGCGCCATCGCCTGGTGCTCGATTTCGCCGCCGCCAGCGCCGGCATCGATGCCGAGACCATCATCCAGGGCCTGCTCGACAAGGTGCCCGCGCCTTGAACACCGTCCCGGCGCCCGGCGCCCCGCTGCTGTCGGCCGACCAGATACACCAGCTGGTGGCCGCGGCCGGGCGCTGGCCCGGTTTCCCCCAGCCGACCCCGCCCGGACGGCGCGGGCGGGTGGGGGAGCACAGCGCCCGCGCGCCGGGCAGCGGACTGGACTACGCCGAGACCCGCCGCTATCAGCCCGGCGACCCGCCGCGCCATATCAACTGGCGCGCCAGTGCCCGCCAGCAGCACACCCAGGTGCGGGTGTTCCACCAGGACATCAGCCCCCAGACCGGCATCCTGCTCGATCGCCGCGCCGGCATGTGCTTCGGCACCCGCGCGCGCCTCAAGCTGACCCAGGCCCTGCGCCTGGCGGTGTTTCTCGCCGCCCACGAGACCGCCCGGGGGCACGAGGTGGCGGTGCTGGACATGGGCGCGCAGCTGCACTGGCTGCCGCCGCGTGCCGGCTCGTCGGCAGTCCGGCAGCTGCTGGGCAGGGCCAACCAGACCTGCATGCCCGGCGGCGGGCCGGCTGGCGGGCAGGGCGCGGACAGCACCTTCGACCAGGCACTGCCGCTGCTGCAGCACCGGCTGCCGCATGGCAGCCACATCTACCTGTTGAGCGACTTCGGCGGGCTCGACGACGGCCAGCGGTCCGCCCTGCAGCGCCTGGCACGGGCCTGCCGGGTGCAGGCCGTGCAGCTGTTCGACCCCGCCGAGCAGGCACTGCCGGCACTGGGGCCGCTGAGCCTGGCCTGGGACGGCGCGCAGCACGACATCGACAGCGACGACCCCGCGGTGCGCGCCGCCATCGCCCAGCGTTTCGCCCAACGGCAGCAGGCCCTGGCCGGGCTGTGCGCCGCGGCCGGGGTGGGCTTCGCTGCGCTGGCGAGCACCGCGGACGACCTGCCCCGGGCACTGACGGAGATGGCCGGTGGCCGCGCCTGAGCTGGCGGGCATCGTCGACATCCTGCCAGCTGCGGCACCGGCGGCCGGCAGCGCTACGGCGGCCTGGTGGCTGCTGGCCCTGCCGCCCCTGCTGTGGGCCACCTGGCGCTATTGGCAGCGGAGCGGCCGCTGGCACTGGCTGCTCTGGCGCCTGCCGCGCCGGGTGCGGGCCGGCCGCCTCGACCCGCGCCGGGCGGCGGACCTGCTGTGGCAGGCCTGCCGACAACAGCGGGGTGAACCGGTACCCGGCACACCGCTGCGCGCGGCCTTCGACCGGGCCCGTTTCGCCGCGCAAGCGCCGGACCTGGCCACGCTGCAGCGCCTGCTGCAGGGGGTGCGCGATGCCGGCTGACTACGCGCTGCTCGCGCCCGCCTGGCTGCTCGCCCTGCCGCTGCTGTGGTGGTTGTGGCGCAAACCCGGCCGGCGGCTGGGCGAGCTGCTGCTGCGCCCGGTGGCACTGCGCCACCCTGCAGCCGGGCAGTTGGCGGCGCCCGGTGACACGCACCCCCCGGCCGGCCGCAACGGTCTGGCGACCCTGGTGATGGCGCTGTTGCTGCTGGCGCTGGCCCAGCCGGTGCACTACGGCGCGCCACTGCCCGAGCGTCCTTCGCCGCTGCAGCTGATGCTGGTGGTGGACACCTCCGTCAGCATGAGCCTGCGCGACTACCAGCTCGACGGCCGCCGGCTCGACCGCCTGAGTCTCGCCAAGCTGCTGCTCGATCGTTTCGTCGCCGATTTCGACGGCAGCGAGATCGGCCTGGTGGTGTTCGGTCAGCCGCCGGCACTGTGGGTGCCACCCACCCGTGACCGGGCGTTGTTCCGGCAGTTGCTGGCGCGTCTGCAGCCGGTGATGGCCGGGCGCTACGCGGCGCTGGGCGATGCCCTGGCACTGGCGGCCGAATCGTTCCCGGGGCAGACGGACGGGCCCCGGGCGGTGGTGCTGATCACCGATGCCGTGCGCCCCAGCGGCCGGTTGTCGCCACAGCAGGGTGTCGACCGGCTGCGGGCAGCGGGCCTGACCCTGCACACCATCGCCATCGGCGCCCGCAGCGGGGGGCTGGTCCAGGACAACAGCGAGCTGATCTACGAGCCCGCCGACGTGACGCTGCTCGAGGCGCTGGCAGCGCGCACCGGTGGCCTCAGCTTCCATGCCGGCGCGGCGGACGACCTGCGCGAGGCGCTGCGGCAGATCGAGGCATTGCACCAGTCGCGGCTGCCGCCGCCCGCCATTGAGCGGGTGCGCGAACCGCTCTATCACTGGCCGCTGCTGCTGGCGCTGCTGCTGCTCGGCATGCAGCCCTGGCTGCCGGCTCCCGACAGGCACCGCCATGCCTGAGCCCCTCTACTGGCGCGAACCCGGCTGGCTGCTGCTGGCGATCTACCCGCTGCTGTTGCTGGGCTGGCGGCGCTGGCGCGAGCGGCGGGTGCTCGATGGCTATGCCGATCGCCCGCTGCAGCCGTGGGTTCGTGTCGCACGGTCCGCCGGTCGGCGTCGGGCGTTGTCCTGGCCGGCTGTGGCCATGGTGCTGTGCTGGGTCCTGCTCAGCATCGCACTGGCCGGTCCGCGCCTGCCACTGGCCGGCCAGGGGCTGGCGACGCCCGGCGAGTTGGTGGCGATCATCGACCTGTCGCGCTCGATGACCGCCGGCGACCTGCAGCCGAGCCGGCGCAGCCACGCCATCGCGCTGGTGCGGGGCTGGCTGCACCAGTCTCCCCGCCCGGCCATCGGCCTGGTGCTGTTCGCCGGGCGCGCTCACGCCTACCTGCCGCCGACCCGTGACCGACGCATCCTCGACCAGTATCTGCTGCAGTTGCAGCAGATCGCGCTGCCGACCCTCGGCAACGACCTGGCCGGGGCGCTGGCGAGCGGCCACCAGTGGCTGGCGGGACATTCGCCCGCAGGGCTGGTGCTGCTCAGTGATGGCGACCTGGAGGAGTCTGCGCGCAGCAGCGCCGAGGAGCAGATGGCGCGGCTGGCGGAGGACGGTGTCGGGCTGGACGTGATCGGCATCGGCGGCAGCCAGGCGGTGCCGCTGCGTGATGTCGACGGTGAATGGCTGCTCGACCGGGGCCAGCCGGTGGTGAGCGCCCTGCAGGGAGACTGGCTGGCCCGGCTGGCGGCGACAGGCGGCGGACGCTACCACGCCCCGGTGGCGGGGGGTGGTCCGCGGCTGGCCGAGGTCTGGCGCCACGGCCCGGCACGCATCACCGACGGGGCGCAGGCGCGGCTGCAGTGGCAGGAGCTCTACCCCTGGGCGCTCACCCCCGCCGTCATGCTCTTGCTGGTGCTGTTGCTGGGCCCCGGCCGGCTGGGCCGCTGGTCGCTGGGGCTGTTGCTGCTGCCGGGGCTCGCCGGCCTCACGGAACCGGTCCGCGCCGCGGCCGGTGCGGAGACGGCCTGGCGGGCCCTGCAGGCCGGTGATTATGCCCGCGCCCGTGAAGCTTTTGAGGTGATCGATGGCTATGCCGGTCGTTTCGGCGTGGGTGTGAGCTGCTACCGGCTAAGCGACTACGACTGTGCACGCAGCGCCTTCGCCGATGCCGCCTGGCTGGCCGACGACAGGCAGGCGCGGGGCCGGGCGGTGTTCAACCTCGCCAACAGCCGTTTCCAGCTCGGTGACTACGAACGTGCCATCAGCCTCTACGAGGATGTCATCCGCCAGGGGGTGGCGGTGCCGCAGGCCCAGGCCAACCTGGCCTTCACCCGCGAACTGCTGGCGGAGGTGAAACGGCTGGCCGGTCAGCAGGTGCAGGTGGAGCGCCGACCCGCCAAGGGTCCGCGCAGCGCCGCCGGCGGCCTGATACCGCC
>JANTHH010000061.1 GCA_024762485.1 Chromatiales bacterium | reverse complement strand
ATCTGGCCTCCATCGAGGGCAGCCTGCCCAGTTTTCACCTGCCCATGGTGCCGTTCACCTGGGAGACACTGCAGATCATCTTTCCGTATGCGGTCATACTCGCCGCCGTCGGCCTGATCGAGTCACTGCTGACCCTCAGCCTGGTGGACGATGTCACCAATACCCGCGGCCGCGGCAACCGTGAATGCGTCGGTCAGGGCATTGCCAACTCCGTCACCGGCCTGTTCGGCGGCATGGGTGGCTGCGCCATGATCGGCCAGAGCATGATCAACGTGAACTCGGGCGGGCGACAGCGACTGTCCGGCATCGCCGCAGCGCTGTTCCTGCTCGGCTTCATCCTCTTCGCCTCCGGGCTGATCGAAAAGATCCCCATGGCCGCGCTGGTGGGGGTGATGTTCATGGTGGTGCTGGCGACCTTCGAATGGTCGAGCCTGCGCATCATCAGCAAGATCCCGCGCATGGATGCCTTCGTACTGGTGCTGGTGTCGGCGGTGACGGTATTCACCGACCTGGCGATGGCGGTGGTGATCGGCGTCATCGTCTCGGCCCTGGCATTCGCCTGGGATCACGCCAGGCACATCAACGTGAAGGGTTATGACGACGAGGACGGAAACCGTGTCTACGAGCTCAACGGCCCGCTGTTCTTCGGCTCGGTGAAGAACTTCCTGGAACTGTTCGACCCGGCGCAGGACCCGGACGAGGTCATCATCGAATTCCAGAACAGCCGCGTGGCCGATCATTCTGCCATCGAGGCCATCGACAACCTGGCGGAGAAATACATCAAGGCCGGCAAGAAACTGCACCTGCGCCACCTCAGCCCCGAGTGCCGGCTGCTGCTGAAACGCGCCGGCGACCTGGTGGAGGTCAACGTCATGGAAGACCCCAAGTACCACGTCGCGGACGACGCACTGGGCTGATCAAGGCTCACCCTAACAACCACGAAAAAGGCCAGGGTCAGTGACCCTGGCCTTTTTTCTTTCCTTCCGACACATCCATCAGCCAAGGCTTGCCATGGCCGAGCGCACGCGTGCCGCATAGTCAGGATCGGCCTCGCCGAACTGGGCCAGCATTCGCTGCCGGGCACTCTCGCTGGCGTGCACCAGGCCCTCGGCGATATTCATGCTCAATTGCGCCTTCTGAGCATCGGACATCAATCGGTAAAGGTTACCAGCCTGGGTGAAGTTGTCTTCATCCTGGGTGTCGTAGGCCTTCACCCAAGCCTCACCGAGGATCGGCATCGGTGGCTCAGTCACTTCCGGCACCGGCGCCGGTGCACCGTTATCAACCTGGTCATTGGGATAGAAATTCACCCCGCCGCCCTGATTGTTGTCATCACCGAAAGCCGGCGGCATGCCCGCCATGGCGCCGTCGCGCTGGTAGTGATGCACCGGACACCGCGGCGCGTTCACCGGCAGCTGATTGGCATTCGCCCCCACCCGATAGCGATGGGCGTCCGGGTAGGCCAGCAGACGCGCCTGCAACATCTTGTCCGGCGAGGCGCTGATACCCGGCACAAAGTTACCCGGGCTAAACGCCGCCTGTTCGACCTCTGCGAAATAATTGTCGACGTTGCGATTGAGCTCCAACTGACCGATCTCGATCAGCGGAAAGTCCGCGTGCGGCCACACCTTGGTGAGGTCGAAAGGATTGATGGCGTAGTCGCGCGCCTCGGCCTCGCGCATGATCTGCACCTTCACTGTCCAGCTCGGGTAATCACCGCGGTCGATGGCATCCACCAGGTCCTGGTGGGCACCGAAGGCTGGCATCTTCGCTGCCTCGGCGTTGGTGAGATTTTTAATCCCCTGGTTGGTCTTGAAATGCCACTTCATCCAGAAGCGTTCACCGGCCTTATTCCAGAAACTGAAGGTATGTGAGCTGAATCCATGCATATGCCGGTAAGAGGCCGGGATACCGCGATCAGACATCAGGATGGTCACTTGGTGCAGTGACTGCGGATTGTTGGCCCAGAATTCATAGGCCGCCGCGGGGTCAGGCAGGTTGGTGGCCGGATTCTTTTTCTGCGAATGGATGAAGTCCGGGAACTTGATGCCGTCACGGAGGAAGAACACCGGGGTGTTGTTGCCGACCATGTCGAAGTTGCCCTCCGCGGTGTAGAACTTCACCGCGAAACCGCGCGGATCACGGGCATAGTCGCTCGAATCCTGACCACCGCCGACGGTGGACATACGCTGGAACACCGCCGTCTGCGTGCCTTCTCCCTGCAGGAACCTGGCGATGCTGTAGTCGGACATATCCCGGGTCAGGGTGAAAGTGCCGTAGGCACCGCTGCCACGGGCATGCACCACCCGCTCGGGGATGCGTTCGCGGTTGAAGTGGGCGAGCTTCTCGAACATCCGCCAGTTGTCAAAGCTCACCGGTCCGCGCTCACCGGCGGTGATACTGTTCATGTCGTCCGCAATCGGGGCGCCGTTGACGCTGGTCAATGGAAATTTGGGTGTGTTGCTCATGGCCTGTCACTCCGCTTTTGATCGTAAAGGTGAGTTAAAGGCTAGGCCTCGACCGGGCAATGCGGAATTGATATTTTTATATGCCGTAGATAGATATTTACTATTGTGATTGAATCATCGAAAGTTCCAGGCTTGTCCAACACAGATCCCAGCCAACATCGAGGAATGACCATGAAGGCACTGCTCATCGACCCTGCCGGGCAGACAATCGAGGCTGTCGAGATCAACGACCCCGACGACATCGCCCGCTTGATCGGCTTCGACACCCTTGAGTCCGACGAGATCGGCCCCGATGGCGATCGCCTGTATTTCGATGAGGAGTGTTTTCTGCGGGGCGATGCCGTCAGCGGTCGCTTTCAGATTGAAGGCGTCGCCCCTGTTGCAGGCAAAGGCCTGGTGATCGGCTCAGCAGACGACGGCAAGACCCTGCGGGACGTGGTCAGCACAACCGAGCAACTCGCCAGCCGCATCAAGTACCTCTAAGCAACCCCTCGACCGCAGACCCGAGACCCCCCTGAAAGAAAAAACCCCGGCCATCGGGCCGGGGTTTTTTTGTGCCGCAAATGAATGTCCGCCGAACGATCAACCACCCATCTTCTGGATGGACAACGGATGACCGCATACCCGTACCCGCTTGAGATGCTGGAAGATCTCCTTCGGCATGCCATCGGGCAGGTCCACCATGCTGTGGTCGTCGTGCAGCTTGATGTGACCGATGTAGCGACTCTCCATGCCCGCCTCGTTGGCGATGGCGCCGACGATATGCTTGGGCTGGACGCCGTGGTCACGACCCACGGCGATACGATAGCGCACCATGTCGACATCCTTCCCCTTGTCGCGCACCCGGCGCTCGCGGGGTGCCGACTCACGCCGTTCCGTCCCGCGACCATTGCGGGCCTGTGGCCGTTCGTTGCGTTCACCGCGTGGTGCCTTGACGGGAGGCTCCGGTTGCGGCTGCAGCTGCCTGTCGGCATCGATCATCGCCAGCAGGGCCGCACCCACGTCCTTGGCCGGCAGCTGGTGGTCACGCTGGATGCTGGTCAGCAACCGGGTGTAGAAACCCAGATCCTCATCGCTGGCCAGCACCCCGGCCACCTTCTCCTTGAAGGCGGCCTCGCGGCGCTCGGCGAGCTGGGCCTGGGTCGGCAGTGTCGCCTCGGTCATGGTCTTGCGGGTATGACGTTCAATGGCGCGCAGCAGCCGCTTGTCCTTGGAACTGACCAGGGCGATGGCTTTGCCCTCGCGCCCGGCGCGCCCGGTACGGCCGATGCGGTGAACGTAGGATTCGAGGTCGGTAGGCAGGTCGAAGTTCAGGACGTGGCTGATACGCGACACATCAAGACCCCGCGCAGCCACGTCAGTGGCCACCACGATGTCCAGGCCGCCCTTCTTCAGACGATCCACCGTGCGCTCGCGCAGCTGCTGGTTCATGTCGCCATTCAGCGCCGAGGCGGCATGACCCGCTGCAATGAGGCGGTCGGCCAGCTCAGCGGTGGCCTGCTTGGTGCGGGCGAAGATGATCATGGCATCGAAGTCCTCGACCTCGATGATTCGCGTCAACGCTTCCTGCTTGCGCGGACCGGGCACGAAATAATATTCCTGCGAGATACCCTCGGCGGTGGCCGTCTTGGCGGCGATCTTCACCGTCACCGGGTCCTTCAGGTAGTTGTCGGCGACGCGACGGATCTCCTTCGGCATGGTGGCGGAGAACAGCACCACCTGGCGTTGCTCGGGCGTCTTCTCGAGGATGGTCTCAACGTCATCGATGAAACCCATGCGCAGCATCTCGTCGGCCTCGTCGAGCACCAGCATCTTCAGCCCGGACAGATCGAGGGTGCCGCGCTGGATGTGATCAAGGATGCGACCGGGGGTGCCGACGACCACCTGCGCACCCTGTTTCAGGCCTTGCAGCTGCTCGCGGTAGCCGGCGCCACCGTAGATCGGCAGCACACGCACGCCCTGCAGATACTTGCCATAGGTCTTGACCGCATCGCAGACCTGGCCGGCCAGTTCGCGGGTCGGCGCCAGCACCAGCACCTGCGGACGGCGTACGCCGGTCTCCAGCCCTTGCAGCAGGGGCAAGGCAAAGGCCGCGGTCTTGCCGGTGCCGGTCTGGGCCTGACCCAACAGGTCACGACCCTCTAGCAGCGCGGGGATGGCCTGAGCCTGGATGGGGGAGGGGGACTGGTAGCCCTGCTCTTCGACGGCGCGCAGCAGGGGCTGGGTCAGCGCAAGCTGCGCAAACCCGGTTTCACATTCGACAGACATATCGGACCTCTCACTAGGGCCTCCACTGGGGGAGGCGAAACCCGATAGCTTGGTAAGTCAACCGTGACCGGGCAAAAAACAGTCGAACACAATACCCTGTTATGAGTATCCTGGTCAAGGATGCCAGCCCGATTGTTACGCTGACTACACTTTGCATGCTCCTCGCCGCTATAGGAAACAAGGGCGAAGGCCACGCGGCAGCCACCCGACGGGATCCACCTGGAGACAACCTCAGCGATGGCCGAACTCCTCACACAACTACTCGACCAGACCGATTTTCCAGAGGGCGAGGCATGGACCCGCAAGCGGGTCAGCGCCAAGCAGACGGTCATCAGCGAAGGGGACCGGGACTGCATGATCTACCTGGTCGAGAGCGGCAACCTGCAGGTGGTCAGCAACATGGAGCTGGACGGCCAGCGGCGGGTGAAACCCGGCATCTACAACCTCGGACCCGGCGAGCTCTTCGGTGAGTTCTGCCTGTTCCTCGAACACACCCGCACCGCCAGCGTGATCGCCTCCACCGACTGCCAGCTGGTGGTCATCGACGGCGCCCGCCTGAAGGCTTACCTCGACGACCACCCCGCACTCGGCTACCGGGTACTGAGCGAGATGTACGCCGCCTTGGTCGAGCGGCTGTGCCTGGCGAACAAACGTGTGCAGCAGCTGTTTGCCTGGGGGTTGAAGGCGCATCATATCGAGGAACATCTCTGATCGCCGGCAGCGTCACGGGAGGAGTGTTCCGCGCCTTCAAGTGGACGAAACCTGCCTAAGGGTTTTCCCCCGGCTGCCGCTAACCCGGCAGATGAGCACACAGCTGCTGATACAGACCGGGAAAACCGACCGGCCCCGCGAACCGGCAGATCACCGGCAACTGCCGCTGCTGCGGCATTTCGCCCTTGCCGGGCTGGTCAGCATACTGCTTGCGGGACTGGTGCTTGGCATCCTCTACCAGCATTTCGCCACCGAGCAGCTGATCCGGAGCGAACAGCGCCACAACGTCCAGCTCACCCACCTGCTGGCAGGGGTCATCCTGCCCGCTTACGGTGACTATCTTCATAGCCTGGCCGACGGCAGCGGCGACCTGATCCGCAGCCAGGAGCGAACGGCCCAGCTGCATCGGCTGATCCTGGAGCAGATCCGCGACACACCTATCATAAAGCTGAAGATATTCAGCCCGAAGGGCCTGACGGTCTATTCCACCGACCTGTCACAGATCGGCCTGGACAAGTCCGCCTATCCCGGCTTCCTGCGCGCCACCCGGGGTGAGACGGTCAGCCAGATGTCCTATCGGGATCGCTTCTACGCCCACGCCAACGAGGTCGAGCTGGCCAATCGCAACCTGCTCTCCAGCTATGTACCCATTTATGATGCTGGCGGCAGGCTCAGTGCGGTGTTCGAGCTGTACAACGACATCTCCGAGCTGAGTGGAGAGATCGGGCTGGTGCGCATCCAGCTCACCACCGCCACCATCGTAGTGATGCTGCTGCTCTACTCGGCGCTGTTTCTGCTGGTGAAACGCGCCGACCGCATCATCAAGGCACAATCCCTGCTGCAGACCGCACATGCCGGGCAGATCAGGCACCAGGCGGATCACGACCCCCTGACGGGCCTGCCCAATCGCCGTTACTTCCGCGACCTGCTCGGCCAGAGCATGACCCGCGCGCATGAAAACGACCATCTCATCGCGGTCCTCTTCATCGACCTGGACCGTTTCAAACCCATCAACGATTCACTCGGTCATCAGGCAGGGGATCGACTGCTGAAGGTCATCGCCGAGCGCCTCACTGCCTGCTGCCGCGACAGCGACATCGTTGCCCGTCTGGGGGGTGACGAATTCACCATCATTCTTGACCGGGTCGACCATGTCAGGCACATCGAGCGCTGTGCACAGCGGGTCATCGACACCGTCTCCAGGCCGATACACCTGGACGACAAGGAGCTTAGCGTTGGCGCCAGCGTTGGCATCAGCATCTATCCGTTCGATGACCTCGATATCGATGAGCTGATCAAGCATGCCGACACCGCCATGTATCACGCCAAGGACTCGGGCAGAAACCGGTATGCCTACTACTCGGAGGAAATGAATGCCGAGGCCCACCTGCGGCTGGAACTGGAACGGGATCTGCGCACTGCGCTGCGCGAGGGACAGTTCGAGGTCCATTACCAGCCGCGTTTCGACCTCGCCCTGCAGCGCGTCACCGGCGTCGAGGCACTGCTGCGCTGGCAACACCCTGACAAGGGCATGATGCCACCGTCCACCTTCATCCCGCTGGCGGAGGAAACGGGCCTCATCATCCCCCTCGGGCAATGGGTGCTGCAGACCGCCTGCCGCGATATCGCCGCACTCAATACCCTGCGGGCCGATCCTCTCAATGTATCGATAAATGTCTCGGCGCGTCAGTTCGAGCAGGATGACTTCATCGACGGGCTACGCGAATTCCTCCACGGCGCCGAGATGGCTGCCACGCACATCGAGCTGGAATTGACCGAATCGTTGCTGATGCGCACCGACCGTGACAGCAGCGACAACCTCTCCAGACTCAAGGCGATGGGCCTCAGGCTGTCACTGGATGATTTTGGTACCGGCTACTCCTCGCTGAACTACATCAAGCGGCTGCCCCTGGACACCTTGAAGATTGATCGCAGCTTCATCCGTGACGCCGGCAGCAATGCCCGGGATGCCGCGCTGGTCGCCGCCATCAGCGGCATGGCGCGCAACCTGGGCATGCGACTGGTGGCCGAAGGCGTGGAAACCGAGGAGCAGATGCGGCTCGTGAATACGCACCGCTGCGACGAGGTGCAGGGCTACCTGATCAGCAGGCCCCTGCCTCTGGACGCACTGAAGACCTTTCTTGCAAAAGAAAACGGGGCCAGCCTCACCGGCTGACCCCGTCTCTGCAGTGATGGAGATTACTCCCCGCGTCGTTGCAGCCGGCGCTCTTCGCGTTTCTCGCGGCGGCTCTGCGCCACGCCAGCACGCGCACCACCGAATTCCTCTTTACTCAAAACGCCGTCACCATTGGCATCCATCTCATTGAAGGTGTTGACGTGGTTGGGAATATTGCGAACCACGCGCCCGGACTGATAGGCCTGCTGGTAGCGCGGCCCACGCACGTTGACGAACTCTTCCTGCGATATCGTGCCATCACCGTTGGCATCAAACTCACTGAAGGTGGCTCGAGGCGGATCGGCCGGTGCCTGCGCCTGCGCAACCACGCCGAACACGGCAGACAACATCACTGCGCCCATCAAAATCTGCTTCTTCATTTTTTGCTCCTTGACGTTCAGCCATCGGATTAACAGGCCCGCATACATTGGCCCTGGTGGGCCCATTATCGAAACAAGCAGGGCCACCGGTTGTGAGACAGGTCAAATGCCTGCCATTCCGTATTCACCCGCTTCGACAGGTCCCTGCCGGATTGGTTCATCGCTGCAGAACACGTCGTGACAGCGCCAGCAGCAACAGCACCCAGGGCGTGCCGTGCAGCAAAAGGTCGAAGATATCGAGCGGGCGGACAAGCTCGCCGGCGACCAGCATCTTCAGCTTCTGCCACACGTGGGGCTCGGGCGTAAAGGGGGCCAACCCCAGGGTGAGGGCGATCAGCAGCAGGCCGCCAAGGGGAAGACGATCGATCCAGTTCAACATCATTCAGGCCAGGTTCAGTTCAGAAAGGGCCGCATTGTAGACCCTGGCGTCGGCCTCGGAGAAACAGCAGGCAATGATGCAGTCGAAATCGGCCTGTGCGGCACGCATCTCGGTCAGCGCGATATGCGCCGCCCGATCCTTCGGGAAACCGTAGACACCGGTACTGATGGCGGGAAAGGCGATGCTGCGGATAGCGTGTTGCCGGGCCAGGGCAAAGCAGCTGCGGTAGGCGGCGCGTAGCAGTTCGGGTTCCCCGTGACTGCCGCCACGCCACACCGGCCCCACGGTGTGGATGATCCATTTCGCCGGCAGCTGGAAGCCCGGGGTGATACGCGCCTCACCCGTGGGGCAACCGCCGAGCCTGCGGGTATATGCCAGCAATTCAGGGCCGGCAGCACGATGAATGGCACCATCCACGCCACCGCCGCCAAGCAGCGACTCATTGGCGGCATTGACGATGGCATCGACCTCCAGACAGGTTATGTCTGCCACTTCTATGAGGAGTTCGCCCATCCCGTCAGTCCATGCTCATACCCGGATCATAGGCCAGGTTGGGCGCCAGCCAGCGTTCCATGGTCTGCAGCGACATACCCTTGCGACGGGCGTAGTCCTCGACCTGGTCCCTGTTGATCTTGCCCACCGCGAAGTAGCGACTGTCGGGATGGGCGAAATACAGACCGGACACCGCGGCGGTGGGCACCATGGCCTTGGACTCGGTAAGCCAGATACCGGCATTCTGCTCTGCATCGAGCAGATCCCACAGCAGATCCTTCTCGGTGTGGTCGGGCGAGGCCGGGTAACCCATGGCGGGGCGGATGCCCTGGTACTTTTCGGCGATCAGGTCGGCGTTGTCCAGCGCCTCGTCGGCGGCGTAGCCCCACAGTTCGCGACGCACCTTCATGTGCAGCCATTCGGCCAGGGCCTCGGCAAGGCGGTCTGCCAGCGCCTTGAGCATGATGCCCTGATAGTCGTCGTGCTCGGCCTCGAACTCGGCCAGCTTGTCGTCGATGCCGATGCCGGCGGTGCAGGCGAAGGCACCCAGATAGTCGGCCACCCCGGCGTCACGCGGTGCGATGAAATCGGCCAGGCTCTCGTTGTAATGACCGGGCGGCTGCTTGCCCTGCTTGCGCAGGTTGTGGAAGGTGGTGAGCAGGCCATGCCGGCCCTCGTCGGTGTAGACCTCGATGTCGTCCCCCAGCGCATTGGCCGGGAACAGCCCGACCACCGCCCGTGCCTTGAGCCAGCCCTCGTCGATGATCTGATCGAGCATGGCGGTGGCGTCGGCATAGAGCTTGCGCGCCTCCTCGCCCTTCTCGGCGTCGTCGAGGATCTTGGGAAAGCGTCCGCGCAGCTGCCAGGCATGGAAGAAGAAGGTCCAGTCGATAAAGGGCACCAGATCGGCGATCGCCACCTCCAGCGTGGTGATGCCCGGCTGTGCCGGGGCAGTGGGGGTGTAACCGCTCCAGTCGACAGGCGTGTGATTGGCCCGCGCCTCCTCGATGGGGATCAGGTTCTTCGCCTCGTTCCTGCTGGCTCGGCGCTCTCGCACCTGGGTGTATTCGGCCTGGATATCGGCCAGGAAGGCCGGCTTCTGCTCGGCGGACAGCAGGGTACTGGCCACCCCCACCGCACGCGAGGCATCGGCGACATAGATCGCACCATGGGCATACTGGGGCTCTATCTTCACCGCGGTGTGCGCCTTCGAGGTGGTGGCGCCGCCGATCATCAGCGGGATGTCGAAACCAAGGCGGGTCATCTCCCTGGCCACGTGCACCATCTCGTCCAGCGACGGGGTGATCAGCCCGGACAGGCCGATGATATCGACGCCTTCCTCCTTCGCGGTCTGCAGGATCCGGTCCGCCGGCACCATCACGCCGAGATCGATGACCTCGTAGTTGTTGCATTGCAGCACCACGCCGACGATGTTCTTGCCGATGTCGTGCACGTCGCCCTTCACCGTGGCCATCAGGATCTTGCCGTTGGTCTCCACTGCGCAGCCGGCCTTCTCGGCCTCCAGGAAGGGCTCGAGATAGGCCACCGATTTCTTCATCACGCGAGCGGATTTCACCACCTGCGGCAGAAACATCTTGCCGGCGCCGAACAAGTCGCCGACCACGTTCATGCCGTCCATCAAGGGCCCCTCGATGACATGCAGCGGCCGTTCGGCCTGCTGCCTCGCCTCCTCGGTATCCTCGTCGATGTACTCGGTGATGCCCTTCACCAGCGCATGTTTCAGACGTTCGTTGACGGGCAGTTCGCGCCAGCTCAAATCGGCTTTCGACTCGGCCACGGCACCCGTGCCGGCATATTTGGGCGCGAGTTCCACCAGACGCTCGCCGGCCTCGGGGTCGCGGTTGAGCACCACATCCTCGACGGCGTCACGCAGCTCCTTCGGCAGTTCGTCGTACACCGCCAGCTGGCCGGCATTGACGATGCCCATGTCCATCCCCGCCTGGATGGCGTGGTAGAGGAACACCGCGTGGATGGCCTCGCGCACCACGTTGTTGCCACGGAATGAGAAGGAGACGTTGGAGACCCCGCCGGACACCAGTGCATGGGGCAGGTGGGTCTTGATCCAGCGGGTAGCCTCGATGAAATCGACACCGTAGTTGTTGTGTTCCTCGATGCCCGTCGCCACGGCGAAGATGTTGGGGTCGAAGATGATGTCCTCGGGCGGAAAACCCACCTCCTCGGTGAGGATGCGGTAGGCGCGCTGGCAGATCTCGATCTTGCGTTCCTGGGTGTCGGCCTGACCCTGCTCGTCGAAGGCCATGACGATCGCCGCGGCACCATAGCGGCGGCAAAGCTTCGCGTGTTCGATGAACTTCTCCACCCCCTCCTTCATGGAGATGGAATTGACGATGGGCTTGCCCTGCACGCACTGCAGGCCGGCCTCGATGATCTCCCACTTGGAGGAGTCGATCATCAGCGGCACCTTGGCGATCTCGGGCTCCGAGGCGATCAGGTTGAGGAAGCGGCGCATGGCGGCGACGCCGTCGAGCATGCCCTCGTCCATGTTGACGTCGACGATCTGTGCACCGTCCACCACCTGGGCGCGGCAGATGTCCAGCGCCTCCTCGTATTCCCCGTTGAGGATCAGCCGCTTGAACCTGGCCGAGCCGGTGATGTTGGCACGCTCGCCGATGTTGACGAACAGCGAGTCCTTGCCGATGTTGAGCGGTTCCAGACCCGATAGCCGGCACTCCACCGGCAGCTCGGGCAGCCTGCGCGGCGCCTTGTCCGCCACCGCCTGCGCAATGGCACGGATATGTTCGGGGGAGGAGCCGCAGCAACCGCCGACGATGTTGAGAAAACCCGACTCGGCCCATTCGGCCACCTGCGCCGCCATCTGTTCCGGGGTCAGGTCGTACTCGCCGAACTCGTTGGGCAGACCGGCATTGGGGTGGGCCGAGGTGTAGGTCTCGGACACCCGCGACATCTCCTCCACGTACTGGCGCAGCAGGTCCGGGCCCAGCGCGCAGTTGAGTCCGAAGGACAGCGGCTCGGCGTGGCGCAGGCTGTTGTAGAAGGCCTCGGTGACCTGGCCCGAGAGGGTCCGCCCTGAGGCGTCGGTGATGGTGCCGGAGATCATGATCGGCAGGCGGATACCGTGTTCGTCGAAGTACTCCTCGATGGCGAACAGCGCCGCCTTGGCGTTCAGCGTATCGAAGATGGTCTCCACCAGGAGGATGTCCGCCCCGCCCTTGACCAGGGCGTCGGTGTTCTCCCGGTAGTTCTCGACCAGCTCATCGAAGCTGATGGCCCGGAAACCCGGATCGTTGACGTCCGGCGAGATGGACAGGGTCTGGCTGGTGGGACCCAGCACCCCGGCAACGAAGCGTGGTTTGTCCGGCGTCGAGTACTTGTCCGCCGCGGCGCGTGCCAGCTTCGTCGCCTCCAGCACGATCTCGTGGACCAGCGCCTCCATGCCGTAGTCGGCCATGGACACCCGGGTGCCGTTGAAGGTATTGGTCTCGAGGATGTCGGCACCGGCCTCCAGGTATTGCTCGTGGATGCCCTGGATGACGTCCGGGCGCGTGATCGCCAGCAGGTCGTTGTTGCCCTTCAGGTCCGAGGGCCAGTCGGCGAAGCGCTCGCCGCGGTAGTCTGCCTCGGTCAGTTTGTGACGCTGGATCATGGTGCCCATGGCGCCATCCAGGATGAGGATGCGCTCGGACATGAGGGCTTGGAGTTCTGCGGTGCGGTCTTGTGACACGGATAACCTGCCGGGCGGGCTGCAAAAATGACCGGCCATTATATAAGCAGCCCGCCACCGTGGCAGCGATTAGTTGCAGGATGGCCATCG
>JANTHH010000060.1 GCA_024762485.1 Chromatiales bacterium | reverse complement strand
CCACCTCGTTGACCTTCGACATTGCTCAGTCCTTTTTACGCATAACAGTTGATTATGTGGATGGCACGAATATCGTGATATGTGGCTGGCACCAATATTGTGATATGCAGCCGTTTGTTCTACCCATGTTCCCGGTTTGTTCTCCGCCCGGCGACGCAAGCGAAATCCGCTCTCGCATCAAGCCGCTGCCAGCGCGCTTATCCCCATAGCCACAAAACATCATTCCCTGGTCCTTGCCTCCCGACTGTATCTCGATACTGCCAGTCGGCCCGTTTGGGGGCAACGTGCTTGTGGCTGTGAAGATTTCTCCTCGCGAGCTCGTCGAAATGACAAGGGGGAGACGCAGGCTGGTCGGAATAACGGTGTTGCGTCTCGCCGTGATGAATGGCTGATGGCTCGTCATCTACCCCTTGACGCAGATCACCGGCTCCAGCCTCGCCACCTTCTTTGCCAGCCCCGCCCTGTCAGCGGCGTCGACCACGGCGGAGACATCCTTGTAGGCACCGGGTGCCTCTTCGGCGACACCGCGCAGTGACGGGCTGCGGATCAGGATGCCGCGGCTGGCCAGTTCGCTTACAACGTCGCGGCCGTGCCAGCGCTTGGTGGCGGCGTGCCGGCTCATGGCGCGGCCGGCGCCGTGACAGGCGGAGCTGAAGGCGAGTTGTTCGCTCTCGGTGGTGCCGGCGAGGATGTAGGAGCCGGTGCCCATGGAGCCGCCGATGATCACCGGCTGGCCGGCGGCGCGCAGTGCGGCGGGGATCTCGCCATGGCCCGGCCCGAAGGCGCGGGTGGCGCCCTTGCGATGGATATGGAGCTCGCGCGGTGTGCCGTCGACGGTGTGTTGTTCGACCTTGCAGGTGTTGTGCGAGACATCGTAGAGCAGACGCAGGTCCGCCGCCGGCAGCAGTTCGGCGAACACCTGGCGCGTCAGGTGGGTGAGGATCTGGCGGTTGGCCAGGGCGCAGTTGATGCCCGCACGCATGGCGCCCAGATAGGCCTGGCCGAGGTCGGAGCGGATCGGCGCACAGGCCAGCTCGCGGTCGGGCAGGGTGATGCCGAAGTCCTTGGCGCGCATCGCCATCTCCCTGAGGAACTCGGTGCCGATCTGGTGGCCGAGCCCGCGCGAGCCGCAGTGGATGCTGATCACCAGCGCATCCTCGTGCAGCCCGAAGGTGTCGGCCTTGCCCTGGTCGAAGATCTGCCCGATCCGCTGTACCTCCAGGTAGTGATTGCCGGAACCCAGCGTGCCCATCTCGTCGCGTTGACGTTGCTTGGCCCGCTCGGAGACCGCGTCGGGGTCGGCACCGGCCATGCAGCCATGCTCCTCGATGCGCTCCAGATCCGCCGGGTCGCCAAAGCCTGCCTCCACCGCCCAGCGCGCGCCGTCGGCGAGCATCTCGTCCATCGCCTTGTGTCTGAGATGGATCCCGCCCCGGCTGCCCAGGCCGGCGGGGATGTCGCGCCCCAGTGCGTTCGCCAGCTTCTCCTTGATCGGTTGGATGTCGGCCAGCGTCAGGCCGGTGAGCAGGGTGCGCACGCCGCAGGAGATATCGAAACCGACACCGCCGGCGGAGACCACGCCACCGGCATCGGCATCGAAGGCGGCGACGCCGCCGATGGGGAAACCATAGCCCCAGTGGGCATCGGGCATGGCGTAGGCGGCCGCGACGATGCCGGGCAGGCAGGCGACGTTGCGCAGCTGCTCGTGGACCTTGTGATCCATGTCGTCGATGAGGCTGGCGTCGGCGAAGATGATGGCCGGCACGCGCATGGCGCCCTCGGGCTCGATCTGCCAGCGGTATTCATCCAGGCGGGTGAACAGGTTGCGTTCCATGGTGATGTCCTCTCAAACGTCGACCACGCATTGGGCCAGCCAGCGGCCGTCCGCCAGCTGTTCGACCTTCAGCTCGGTGAGTGTCGCGCCCTTTATCTCCACGGTCGGGTGGTGACGGGCGATGTCGATCGGCTCACCGCAGGCCTCGGCGCTCAGCCGGCCGGCCTCGATGCGCACAGAGAACCGGCTGAACAGCATGCGGCGGGTGGCCATCTGGAAGATCAGTTCGTTGAGCCAGTCGAGCAGCAGGAAGTCCAGGTCAGCGGCCTGGCACTCTATGGGGATGCATTGCCCGGGTACGACCCTGGCCGGGTCGGTGATCACCGCGGTCAACGCCAGGGCCGCCTGTTCGAAGGCCTCGGCGGGGGTGTTGCCGATGCCGCGCACGCCGATGTCCGCCTGGTGGCGAAAGTGGGACCAGGCCGGGGCAGGGTGCGTCTGTGCGGGTGTCTCCATGCCTGAACGATAGACCCTTGGGTCCGTCCTGTTCGTGACCGGGATCAGCCGCGGGGCGGAAAGCGCGTGACTATTTCGTCTCGTAGCGCAGCGACCGGCCGTTGCTGCCCTGGCTGTCGGGGCCGAGCAGCCACAGATAGTCGTTCACCACCGCCTCGGGTTGTTTCAGGGTCTCGGGGTTCTCGCCGGGGAAGATGCGCCGACGCAGCGAGGTCAGGGTCGGGCCGGGGTCGAAGCTGTTGACCCGCACCGGGCTGTTCTCCAGTTCGTCGGCGAGGGTCTGCATCAGGTTCTCGGCACCGGCCTTGGACGCGGCATAGGCGCCCCAGTAGGCCTTGCCATGGTGGGCCACCGCGTCGCTGCTGAAGACGATGGAGGCATCCGCCGATTTCTGCAGCAGTGGCAGGCAGGCCTGGGTCATCAGAAAGGGTGCGTTGAGGTTGACCTGCATGACCTGCATCCAGGTCTCCACGTCGTAGTCGGAGATGCGGCTGAGATAGGGCAGGTCGGCGGCGTTGTGCAGCAGGCCGTCGAGGTGGCCGAAGTTCTCGTCCAGCTTCTGCGCCAGCATGTCGTAGTCGACGGGCGTGGCGCCTGCCAGGTGCATGGGGTAGATGGCCGGGGTCGGTCCGCCGGCGTCCTCGATGGCGTCGTAGACCGCCTCCAGCTTGCTGATGGTCTTGCCCAGCAGCACCACCGTGGCGCCGTGAGCGGCGCAGGCCAGCGACACGGCGCGGCCGATGCCGTCGCCCGCGCCGGTCACCAGGATCACGCGGTCTTGCAGCAGGTCGGAAGCGGGGTTGTAGTCTTTCATGATGGCAACGGCTCGGCAGGTCAGTGAGGCGGCGCATTATACGCCAGGTATCGGCCGGGACGGAGGCAGCATGTCAGCCGCGGGCACCAATGCACAGCCACAGGTTGCGCAGCGGCGTGAGGCTGACCTGGTGGGTGAGCAGCTCGGCGGGCTGACCGCTGACCGTCTTCACCCAGGCGCGCTGCATGCGCCACCAGCGTTGCAGGGTGTGACTGGGCCAGTCGCCCGGCGGGCGTGCCTGTTCCAGCCAGTCGGCTGCCACGGCCAGGGCGTGGGCGATGGCAGCGGCGGCACGCGCATCGCTGTCGCGCACGAATGCATCCGGGTTGCTGTCGGCCTCGCTCAGCCAGTCGCGCGGCAGCGGGCAACGGCCCCGGTGGCGCTCCTCCACCAGGTGCTGCAGCAGGTCGACCAGGGCGAGTGCACGGCCGATCCGCACACACCAGGCATCGTCGGGCTCGATGCCTTCGAGCAGCAGGATCAGGCTGGCGAGTGCGCCGCCGCTGCGACTGCAGAAGTCATCGAGCGCCTCCTGATGGGGAAATTGCAGACCTTGCAGCGACTGATCGACGCTGTCGAGCAGTCGGCCCAGGTGCCCGGTGAAGGCCTCATCGGCCGCCTCCGGCAGCATCAGCAACAAGGCCGGGTGCCTGGCCTGATGATGGCCCAGTCGTGCAATCTCCTCCTGCCACCAGGCCAGTTGCTGGCGTGCCACGCCGGGGTCGTTGAGGGTCCGGTTCCTCGCCTGCCACTTGTGATGCAGGGCGAACAGCGCGGCCAGCCGGTCGCGGCAACCCGGGTCGGCGAAGCGGACTACGTAGTAAAGGACGCTGCCGGCCGGTGTGACCGGATTGGGAAAGCCCCAGTCAGCCATGCTGGCGCTGGTGTTGCGCCAGCCCCAGCAGGGGCAGCAGGTCGCGTGGCTGTTCGATGTAGTGATCGGCCTGCCAGCCGCTGGGGTCGTCCCCGGGCTGGATGTAGCCGAACAGTGCACCGACGGTGATATTGCCCGCGGCGCGACCGGCCGCCATGTCGCGGTCTGCATCGCCGACATAGACGGTGCGTTGCGGCGCTGCACCGATCTCGCGGCAGGCACAGTGGATGGGTTCGGGGTGGGGCTTGTTGTGGGCACAGGTGTCGCCGCTGATGATGGTGCCGGCTCGCTCGGCAAGGCCCAGCGCTGCCATCAGCGGGTCGGTGAGCCAGGCAGGCTTGTTGGTGACGATGCCCCAGGACAGACCGGCCATCTCCAGGCCTTCCAGCACCTCTGCCATGCCGTCGAACAGCCGCGTCTCGCGGCACAGGTTGTCCTGGTAGGTATCGAGCAGGAACTGGCGGTGTTCGGCGTAGCCGGGGTCGTCCGGGCCGAGGCCGAAACCGAGGCGGATCAGCGCCACGCCGCCGTGGGAGACCACCGGGCGGATGGTCTCGAAGGGCAGGGGCTCGCGGCCGAAGTGGCGCAGCGTCTGGTTCAGCGCATAGGCCAGGTCCGGTGCGGTGTCGGCGAAGGTGCCGTCGAGGTCGAACAGCACCGCCTCGATGTCGGTGAGCGGTTTCAAGCGTCTTCCGGCTTGTGGGCCCAGACCATGTAATTGACATCCACGTCGCTGGGATCGACCTGGTAGACGCCGCTGATCGGGTTGTAGGTCAGGCCGCTGATGTCGCCGATCTCCAGCCCGGCGGCGCGGATCCATCCCGCCAGTTCGGAGGGGCGGATGAATTTGGCGAAGTCGTGGGTGCCCTTGGGCAGGATGCGCAGGATGTACTCGGCACCGAGGATGGCATAGGCGTACGACTTGGGGTTGCGGTTGATGGTGGAGAAGAAGGCGTCGCCACCGGGGCGCACCAGTGCGGCGCAGGCGTGGATGATGGAGGCGGGGTCGGGCACGTGTTCGAGCATCTCCATGCAGGTGACTACGTCGTAGTGTCCCGGCTGCTCGGCGGCCAGGCGCTCCACCGGGATGCGCTCGTAGTTCACCTTCAGGCCGCTCTCCAGCAGGTGCAGCCGCGCCACCTGCAGGTTGGCCTCGCCCATGTCGATGCCGGTCACCTCGGCGCCCTTGGCGGCCATCGACTCGGCGAGGATGCCGCCACCGCAGCCCACGTCCAGCACCTTCTTGCCGGCGAGGCCGCCGCACAGTTGGTCGATGTATTCGAGGCGCAGCGGGTTGATGTCGTGCAGGGGCTTGAACTCGCTGTTGGTGTCCCACCAGCGCGCGGCCAGTTCCTCGAATTTGTTGATCTCTGCGTGGTCGACGTTGTCTGCCTGGCTCATGGCGGCTGTCCAAGGTGAAGAGTGTGGCGATTATAACGCCGCGCCGGGGCTATTTGCCCGCGGCGAGCATGGCGTTGCCGAAGTGATTGCAGATGCGCGCTACATGGCTGCTCACGCGGTTCATCCAGCGGATGGCCTCGAGCTGGTCGGTGCCGTCGGGCACATCGATCTCGCCGCGGGCGATGGCCGCCGCCACCTGGTCACGGTAGTCGCTGACCTGCTGCTGGATCTGCGTCGCGGCAGCATCGGACCTTTTCATTGCCTGCAGCCAGTCCTGGCGGTCGATATCCGCGAGGATGGCCCGCAGGGTCTCGATCATCAGCTGTCGCGGCCGCTGCAGGGTGCCCGTCTCGCGCGCGGTGAAGGCGCGATCCTCGTCTTCCTCGCAGCGCTCGTGCAGCCGCTGCAGGTGATCCAGGGTATGGATGAAATGCAGCAGTCGCTCCCACTCCGGGCTGCCTTCGGCGGGCAGGTGGATCTGGTCGACATAGCTGTGTGTCTCGTCCAGGGCGTGCTGCAGTTCGGCCAGGTCGGCGCGACGACCGTGCTGTTCGTCGCCGAGGATCGCCTGGGTGTGGTGCAGCAGGGCGATGATCTCGGTATGGATGGCATCCTGTGCGGCATTCAGCGCCTGGCCGGTGTCAGCCAGCAGTGCGGTGTCGAGCCGGTGGGTGTACAGCGGCCCCCGGTCCGGCACCAAATGGATGATCAGCCGTGCGAACTGGCGGCTGAAGGGCAATACCGCGATCACGCCGATCAGGTTGAAGCTGCTGTGGAAGGCGACCAGGCCGATCTCCGCCTCCTGCAGCAGCAGGCCCGGTGCCAGGGCATTCCACAGGGCGGTGTAGGGGGTGATCAGCAGCAGCGCGGCGGTGCCGGTCATCAGGTTGTAGATGACATGGGAAAAGCCGGTGCGCCTGGCACCCACCGTGCCGCCGACGGTGGCCAGCGCGGCGGTGGCGGTGGTGCCCACGTCCATCCCCACCACCAGCGCCGCGGCCTGCTCGAAACTGATGGCGCCGGCATTGAGCGCGGTCAGCGCGGTGGCCACACCGGCGCTCGATGACTGGGTGATGAGGGTGAAGAGGATGCCCAGGAGCAGCAGCTCGATGCGCCCCAGGGCGGTGTCGGCCGGCAGTGTGTCCGGGGTGATCAGCCCCTGCAGCCCCTGCATGCCCTGCTGCAGGGTGGCGATGCCGATGAAGATCAACGCAAATCCCGCCAGGCTGTAGCCGATGGCGCCAAGCCGCTCGCGGCCGAACAGGCGCAGCAGCACGCCGCCGAACAGCAGCGGAAAGGCGAGGGTGCCGAGCTTGAACTTGAAACCGAACAGCGCCACCAGCCAGCCGGTGATGGTGGTGCCCAGATTGGCACCGAAGATGATGCCCAGCGCGGCGGAGAAGCTCATCAGGCCGGCGCCGACAAAGCCGACCGCCGCCACCGTGGTGGCGCTGGAGGACTGCAGGACGGCGGTGGTGATCGCGCCCGTTGCCGCGCCGCTGTACGGGCTGCGGGTGAAGCGCATCAGCGCCGCACGCACCTTGTTGCCGGCGAGGCGGTGCAGCCCCTCGGTCATGATCACCATGCCGAGCAGGAACAGCCCGAGGCCGCCGATGGCCTGCAACAGGGTGGGTGCGTCGGTGATGATCTGTCTCCCTATGCGTCAGGTTGCATGCCGGCAACATGTTACCAGTCACCCGGGTGTACAGCAGGTGCCGGCTATAATGCGATCGTCGCCGGCTGCCGGGCCGCGCCGTTCAATCCGCCGGCCACCAACCTCAGGGAGACCCACAGGAACGCCATGGACCAGCACAACCTCGCACTGCTGCTCAGTTCGCACTTCCCCATCGTCATCATCGAGACCCAGGAGGAGCGCCGTGCCATGCAACTGCTGCGGCGCATCGCCGGCGAGACGCGCATCGGTCTGTGGCAATGGACGGCGGCCCAGGGGCTGCAGCACCTGTTGCATGCGGTGGACCGCCCGCTGGAGCTGGCCGGTGCGGATGATGAGGGGCCGACTACGGACCGCGACAGCCTGAACCCCGAGGTGATGCTGGAGCGCATCGGCCGTGACATCCGTGACAGCGTGGTGGTGCTGAGCGATTTCCATCCCTATCTGGAGCAACCGCGCATCCTGCGCCTGCTGAAGGAATTCGCGCTCGCCAGCAGTCAGAACAACAGCAGCCTGGTGCTGATCAGCCATGCGCTGAAGCCGCCGGCCGAGATCGCCCGGCTGTGCGCCCACTTCGAGCTGTCGCTGCCCGACGCCGACGCCATCCGCCGCCTGCTGCGCGAGGAGGCCAGGCTGTGGAAGCTGCGCAACGGCAACCAGTCGGTGAAGGCCGACGGCAAGGCGGTGGAGCTGCTGGTGCGCAACCTGGTGGGGCTGACCCACAGCGATGCGCGGCGCTTCATCCGCAATGCCATCTACGACGACGGCGCCATCACCCACTCGGATATCGGCGCGGTGCAGGCGGCGAAGTACAAGCTCATCGATCCTGAAGGTATTTTGTCCTTCGAATACGACACCGTCGGCCTCGACCAGGTCGGTGGCTTCGCCGCGCTCAAGCGCTGGCTGGAACTGCGCAAGCTCCCCTTCCTGCAGGCCGGCAGCGACCCCGACACCCCCAAGGGGATCCTGCTGCTCGGGGTGCAGGGCGGCGGCAAGAGCCTCGCCGCCCGGGGCGTGGCCGGCGCCTGGGGCGTGCCGCTGCTGCGCATGGACTTCGGCGCGCTCTACAACAAGTACATCGGCGAGACCGAGAAGAACATCCGCGAGGCGCTCAAGGCCGCCGAGGTGCTGGCCCCCTGCGTGCTGTGGATCGACGAGATCGAAAAGGCCATCGCCGACAACGGCAGCGACAGCGGCACCGCGCGGCGCGTGCTCGGCACCCTGCTCACCTGGATGGCCGAGAACAAGGCGCCGGTGTTCCTGGTCGCCACCGCCAACGACATCAGCAGCCTGCCGCCGGAGCTGATGCGCAAGGGCCGGCTGGACGAGATCTTCTTCGTCGACCTGCCGGACACCGCGACGCGGCAGGAGATCCTCGCCATCCATCTCGCCAGGCGCGACCACGACATCGACGACTTCGACCTGCAGCAACTGGCCCGGGCCAGCGACGGCTTCTCCGGTGCCGAGCTGGAACAGGCCGTGGTCTCCGCCCGCTATGCCGCCATCGCCGAAGGACAGGCGCCCGGCACCGGCCACCTGCTGGCGGAGCTTAAGCGAACCCACCCCTTGTCGGTGGTGATGGCCGAGCCCATGGCCGAACTGCGTGCCTGGGCCGCGGGGCGCACGGTGGCGGCGCATTGAGTGGGGCAGGGTCGGCTGTATGGGGAGGGGGGCAAGATCTCTCCCGTTGGTCGAGATGACAGGATGAGGGGTGGTCTGGCCTGGAGATTGCGATCCTCGTTTCCCCACCCCCGCCTTGTCATCTCGACGAGCGTAGCGAGGAGAGATCTTCCCTGTGTCTTGTTATATATCTGTCCACTTCCCCTAATCTGAGACAGTCCAACTGGCTTACGGTCATCGGGGATGAAGATAGGCTCGATTCTCGTGAGTGAGTGTGGCGCAATGCCCTTTGGTTATTGCGCCCTACGCGTGCTGGGTCTTCGCGAGTCGTGTGCAGATGAAGCGGAGTGACATACGGGTTGAAGACAAGCAGGTGAGGCTGACGCCGGGAATGTCCGTGTCGGTGGAGGTGAAGACGGGCAGGCGCTGCTTGATCGAGTTCTTTCTCAGTCCACTGTTGCGGTATCAGCAGGAAAGTATCAAGGAACGGTGAGGGTATCTGGGTTGGTAGTGCTCGGAATGGACTTCACCTGATGGCTGTAAAGCGATTATTCAGAGGTAAATACAAAAAATGCGGAAACTGGCCCTGGCGTTTCACCTGATATTCATGGTCGCTGCTTTACTTTTCGCCACGCCCAACTGGGCGGCGAGTTTCGATTGCAAGCAGGCCTCGACCGAGATCGAAAAGCTGATCTGTAGCGACTATCCACTTTCCCGCCTGGACAGCAAGCTTGGTGTCTTCTATGGAAAGGCGTTGGAGAAGGTCGCTGACCCCGATGCCCTGAAGGTTGAACAGCTCGAATGGTTGAAAGAACGGAACCACTGCACCGATGTCCGTTGCCTCAAGAAGCGCTATGACCGCCGGGTCGATGAGCTCCGCGTTCTGGCCGCCGGCCACCCCTTGTGGGAACCACCGCCGGCAATGACGCCGGTGGAGATCGAACGGGTTTACGTCACCGAGCGGCGGGAAACGCTGAAGGCGCTTTTCAAGGATCGTCCGTTGGAGACAACCCTGGGCAAGGACGATCCCCTCTGTGCCGATTTCATGCGGGACTTCACCGCGCAGACAGAGGCGATAGAGCTGCTTCCACCCTCTGTGGCGGTCCACGACTACGATGATCCGCAGCTCCAGAAAGCGATATTCGACCACTGCCCGGATATGGAACTGCGTAGTTACAAGATAGGCAGGAGCGGGCCATATGTCGGTCCGCGCAACTTTCTGCTCTATCAGGTGGATATCGACAACAATCTGGCAAACGGTGAGGAGCTGCTGTTTCTGGAGGAGGCGATGTGGATGCGCCATCCTGAATATGGCCCGGAGATCGCGACGAAGGACAAATTCAGGCTCATCGATCTAACTAATTGTAAAGGACGTGGATTCGCTGCCATCGGTGCCTCCCGCCGCTATCCCATTGATTACGACGTCTCAGGTGAGGACCCGCAGACAAGCCTGCATGGCGTCCTGCGCTACCGGGGAAAAAATTATCTCTACGTGGTCATTGAGTGGGAGCCAAAGGCGCAGCCACTATCGTTAACCGAATACAACCCAACCGCCTTCGGAAAGTTTGAGAGGCGCTGTCGTTTTAACAACCGCCGCTAAGCCAACCCTCTTCAAAGAAATTACAGCCCGCGTAGGGCGCAATAAGCAACGCGCATTGCGCCAGATGTGAGCCACAGGATAATGTTTTCGACACCCCGTATCCGGGCTATCCGAGGGGCGTAACCCGCCGACCGACAAACGGCGCAATGCCCTTCGGTTATTGCGCCCTACACCCATGGCAGGGTTGGCGTAGTTAACAATCAAAGGCAAGGGATATGCCGAACTATCGACGTACCTGGCATCAAGGTGGCACCTATTTCTTCACCGTCAATCTGCTCCAGCGAGGCGGCAATGACCTGCTCACCCGGCATGTCGATATTCTGCGGGCCGTTGTTCAACGGGTAAGGCAATGCCTCCCTTCACCATCCACGGCTGGGTGGTGCTGCCTGATCACATGCATTGCGTGATCACACTCCCGCCGGAGGATGCGGATTTCGCAACCCGATGGCGATTGATCAAGACGGGATTCTCGAAGGCATTGCCGAAGGTCGAGCATGTATCCCCGGTTCGCCGGCATCGAGGCGAACGCGGTATCTGGCAAAGGCGTTACTGGGAACATCTGATCCGTGACGAGGCGGATTACCGGGCGCACATGGATTATGTGCATGTGAATCCGCTGAAGCACGGGTTGGTCGAACGGGTGGCGGATTGGCCGTATTCGACCTTTCACCGGCTTGTGGATCGCGGTGTGTATCCTTCCCAGTGGTGTGGGGGGATGAAGACAGGCTCGATTATCGTGACTGAACATGGCGCAATGCGCTTTGGTTATTGCATCCCACGCGGTGAGTACCGGTGAAAAACCTCTTTGTCTACGGTTCCCTGATGTATCCCGCGGTATGGCGGCGGTTGGTCAGGCGTCGTTATCCGTCCCATCCCGCCCGCCTGCGCGGCTATCGCCGCTTCCGGGTCAAGGGCGAGACCTACCCGGGGCTGCTGCGGGCGCGGGGTGGGGTCGTTTCCGGCGTGGTCTATCTCGGCGTGCGGCAGCGGGACCTGACACGGCTGGACCGCTTCGAGGGGCACTGCTACCGGCGCGTGCCGGTACGGGTCGAGGTGGACGGGCTGGGGCGGCAGCCCGCGGAGGTCTACCTGTTCCGGCCAGGTCAGCGGCGGCGCCTGTCGACCAGCGAGTGGGACGAGGAGACTTTCGCCCGCAAGGGGCTGCAGCGTTTCCTCACGGCCTATTCGGGTTTCTGAACGATCCCATCGCCGGTGCCGTTATGCTCTTGTGATAGTTACGTGATCGCATCGTGATCTGCCCTGTCCAGAATTCTCCCTGCAAACCCAATCTAAAGTGTTTCCAGGAGGATTCGGACATGAAAAAAATCGCAGCAGGCCTGGTGGCCGCAGCCTTGTTCAACACGCCGGTGGCGATGGCGCAGGAACTGCACCTGTTCGTCACCAATCTCACCAATGGGGTGTATTTCACGCCGCTGCTGCTCTCGGCACACTCGGCGGAGGCCGACCTGTTCGAGCCGGGCAGTGCGGCATCGGCCCATCTGCAGGCGATGGCGGAGGGTGGCGATATCAGCGGACTGGTCTCTGACCTGAATTCGGCGGCGGCCAACAGTGTGGCCGATCCGGCCGGCGGTCTGCTGGCACCGGGTGCCACCGCACATGCCACCATCAACTCGAATCGTGGCAACAACCGGCTTTCTGTGGTGGCCATGCTGCTGCCCACCAATGACGGTTTTGTCGGTCTCGACAGCCTGCGTATTCCCAAGCGACGTGGCACCTATACCTTCTATCTGAATGGCTATGACGCCGGCACCGAGGCGAACGACGAGGTGATCAACGGCGGCGGCGCCCCGGGTGTGCCTGGCATCCCGGCCGACCCGGGCGGCAATGGGGGCACGGGTGCCACGGGCGTGACCACCAGCGAGCACAACCAGACGGTGCATATCCACCGTGGCAGCCTGGGTGATACCGATGCCACTGGCGGTGCAAGCGATCTGGACAGTCGTGTGCATCACTGGCAGAACCCGGTGGCCAGGCTGGTGCTGACCGTGGGTCCGCTGCACGCCGAGAACGAGTGAGTGACACCGGACCTTCCCTCTGGGGGAGGTCTGGTTTTTCAACGACAAACACAGGACTGAAATGGAGCAGGGTGGAGGCCGGTCGTTATGGTGATGCCCCATCAACTGCTCATCGTCGAGGACAACCCGGATATCGCCAGGCTGGTGCAGCTGCATGCGCAGGATGTGGACTGCCAGGCGGATATCGCCGGCGATGGCCCGCAGGCGCTGTCGCTGTTCGCGCGCAAGGACTACCAACTGGTCATCCTGGACCTGATGCTGCCCGGTATGGACGGGCTCGAGGTGTGCCGGCAACTGCGCGCACGGCCGGGCTATGTGCCGATCCTAATGCTGACCTCGAAGTCGAGCGAGCTCGACCGGGTGCTGGGCCTGGAGGTGGGCGCGGACGACTACATCACCAAGCCGTTCAGCATCCCCGAGCTTC
>JANTHH010000059.1 GCA_024762485.1 Chromatiales bacterium | reverse complement strand
ACGCGGTCGATGGGTTGCACCGAGCCGTCGTAGTACTTGAGGTCGTTGGCCATCACGTCGTCCCACAGGCCGCGTTCCTTGAGGTCGTTGACCAGGTAGGGATTGACCACGGTGAACTCGCCGGACAGGTTCGATTTGACGAACAGGTTCTGGTAGGTCGGCTCGATGGACTGGCTGACGCCGCAGATGTTGGAGATGGTTGCCGTCGGGGCGATGGCCATGGTGTTGGAGTTGCGCATGCCCACGGTCATCACGCGCTTGCGCAGGCTGTCCCAGTCCAGGGTCTGGCTGTCGTCCACCTGCAGGTAGCCGCCGCGCGCCTCGCCCAGTTGCTTCAGCGAGTCGATGGGCAGGATGCCCTGGCTCCACAGCGAGCCGTCGAAGCTGGAGTACCTGCCGCGCTCTTCGGCCAGGTCGGTGCTGGCCTGGATGGCGTAGTAGGACACCGCCTCCATGGAGCGGTCGGCGAAGTCCACCGCCTCGTTGCTGGTGTAGGCCAGGCGCTGCTTGTACAGCGCATCCTGGAAACCCATGATGCCCAGGCCCACCGGGCGGTGGCGCAGGTTGGAGTTACGTGCCTGCGGCACGCTGTAGTAGTTGTACTCGATGACGTTGTCGAGCATGCGCATGGCGGTGGAGATGGTCTTCTCCAGCTTGGCCATGTTCAGGCCGTTCTCGTCGACGTGCGCCGGCAGGTTGACCGAGCCCAGGTTGCACACCGCGATCTCCTGGTCGTTGGTGTGCAGGGTGATCTCGGTGCACAGGTTGGAGCTGTGCACCTGGCCCATGTGCTGGTTGGTGTAGCGGATGTTGCACGGGTCCTTGAAGGTGACCCAGGGGTGGCCGGTCTCGAACAGCATGCCGAGCATCTTGCGCCACAGTTCCTGCGCCTTCATGGTGCGGTGCACGTTCATCTCGCCGCGCGCGGCCTTTTCCTCGTAGGCGCTGTAGGCGGCCTCGAAGGCCGGGCCGGTGAGGTCGTGCAGGTCGGGGGTCTCGTCGGGCGAGAACAGGGTCCAGTCGCCGTCCTCGGCCACCCGCTTCATGAAGAGGTCGGGGATCCAGTTGGCGGTGTTCATGTCGTGGGTGCGGCGGCGCTCGTCGCCGGTGTTCTTGCGCAGCTCGATGAAGTCCTCGACGTCGATATGCCAGGTCTCCAGATAGGCGCACACCGCGCCCTTGCGCTTGCCGCCCTGGTTGACGGCGACGGCAGTGTCGTTGGCCACCTTGAGGAAGGGCACCACGCCCTGGGACTTGCCGTTGGTGCCCTTGATGTGGGCGCCCATGCCGCGCACGCGGGTCCAGTCGTTGCCCAGGCCGCCGGCGAACTTGGACAGCAGGGCGTTGTCCTTGATCGAGCCGTAGATGCCGTCGAGGTCGTCGGGCACGGTGGTCAGGTAGCAGCTGGACAGCTGCGGGCGCAGGGTGCCGGAGTTGAACAGGGTCGGCGTGGAGCTCATGAAGTCGAAGCTCGACAGCAGGTTGTAGAACTCGATGGCGCGGCCCTCGCGGTCGATCTCGTTGATCGCCAGGCCCATGGCGACGCGCATGAAGAACACCTGCGGCAGCTCGAAGCGGACGTTGTCGCTGTGGATGAAGTAGCGGTCGTACAGGGTCTGCAGGCCGAGGTAGGTGAACTGCAGGTCGCGCCCGGGCTGGATGGCGGCGCCGAGGCGCTCCAGGTCGTATTGCCCCAGGCGGCTGTCCAGCAGCTCCAGTTCGGCGGCCTTTTTCACATAGGCCTTCAGGTAGGTGGTGTAGTGCCCGGCCATGTCGGCCTGGGTGTGCACATTGGTGTCGAGGTCGAGGAAGCCCAGGGCCTCGCGGCGCAGCACGTCGAGCAGCAGGCGGGCGGCGGCCTGGGAGTAGTTGGGCTCCTTCTCGATCAGGGTGCGCGCGCTCATCACCAGGGTCTGGGAGACGTCGGCCTCCTTCACGCCGTCGAACAGGTTGCGGCAGGTGTCGGCCATGATGGCCTCGGGGTCGGTGCCCTCCAGCCCCTTGCAGGCCTCGTCGATCAGCGCGCGCAGGCGCTTGGTGTCCAGCGGGCGCACCGTGCCGTCGGCCAGGGTGATGTTGACGATGTGCTCTTCTTCCATCGCGCCGCTGGCGGCGGCCTCTTCGGCGCGCTTTTGCGCCTGGCGCTCGCGGTACAGCACGTAGTCGCGGGCGACCTTGTGCTCGCCGTTGCGCATCAGCATCAGTTCGACCTGATCCTGGATGTCCTCGATATGGACGGTGCCGCCGTCGGGGTTGCGGCGGAACAGGGCGTCGGTGACCTGCCGGGTGAGGCTGGCGACGGTCTCGTGGATGCGGCTGGAGGCCGCGGCGTTGCCACCCTCGACGGCCAGGAAGGCCTTGGTCATGGCGACGGCGATCTTGTTGGCATCGAAGGCGGTGACCTTGCCGTTGCGGCGGATCACGCGCAGTTCGCCGACGGTGGCGGTGCTGATCTTGGGGTTGTCGGTGGGTGTTTCCAGCGGTGGCACAGCGATTTGTTCCGTGACGTCGGCCTGAGGGGCTTCGATGGACATGCGATCCTCCAGATGCGTTTATTTATAATGACGGGACGGGCACCAAGGGGCGCGAATGGCCGGTGCGAAGCAGATCCCTTCAACCCAATATATACGCAAATAGAGGATAGTCAACCACAAGATGTTGTGAAAAAAACGGGTAAGAAGACGTGAGCATTTTGTGCATAGCCTGTGGATAACCCAGGCTATGCAAGCAGATTCAAGGGCTTAGGGGCTTGTGGGGTGAATCGGGGGCGGACCCCATATATTGGGGTTGGGGGGTAAGGCGCGTACTAGTGTTTTTCGGGATGGCCGGCAGATTCGCGTTTGATGAATTCCTCGATCATGGCCCGGGTGACCTGACCCGCCTGGTTGGCCACCATCTCGCCATCGGGGTTGACGATGGCCGTGGTGGGCAGCCCCCTGATGGGCTCGAAGGGGTAGATGGGCACGGTGCCGATGCGCAGCACCGGGAAGTTCATCCCGGATTCCCTGACGAAGGCCTTGGTGTCGGCCACCGGGGTGTCCTCGAAATTGATGGCAATCACCTGGTGTTGCGGGTTGGCCTTCTGGAAGGCCACCAGTTCGGGGATCTCGATCTGGCAGGGTTCGCACCAGGCGGCCCAGAAGTTCACCACCGCCCATTTGCCGCGATAGTCCGAGAGCTTGTGTTTGTGGCCATCGAGGTCCGGCAGTTCGAAGTCCACCGGTTCGGCGATGGCCTGGATGGAGAAGCAGAGGAGGACAGCGGTCAGCCAGTGGCGCATGGGAGAGTGCTCGTTGAGGATTTGAAGCTTAGTCCGCACCCGGGGCAAAAAGTTTTCCGTGCCCGGGCTGTGCAGGCAGGCCTTTGCAGGCGTGCGGGCGGACAAGCAGCAAGTCGCTTTGCCCGGTGCATCGAGGACCGCTATCTTGGATCATATTGAACTGCAAACCGTTGCGGCTGTCATTCTAAAAAGACAGGGAACGCGGGACTGTCGATCTTGTGGCTGGAGAAGGAGAACATCATGCGGAACGTGAAAATCATCAGTGTGGCCCTTGCCGGTGTCATCGGCCTGTCGGCCTGCAGCACCACCAATGGCCCCAACGAGCAGGCCGGGATGGTGATCGGGGGTGTGCTCGGCGGGCTGCTGGGCAACCAGGTGGGCAAGGGCAGCGGCAGGACGGCCGCGGTGATCGTGGGCACCCTGGCCGGTGCGGCCATCGGCGGTTCGATCGGCCAGTCGATGGACGAGACCGATCGTCTGAAGACCGCCCGGACACTGGAAACGGTGCGCACCGGGGTGCCCTCCAGCTGGCGCAATCCGGACACCGGCAACCAGTACACCGTGGTGCCCACCCGGACCTACGAGACCAGCAGCGGTCCCTGCCGTGAATATTCGATGGATGCGGTCATCAGCGGCCGTCACGAGAAGGTCTACGGTACCGCCTGCCGTCAGCCCGACGGCAGCTGGCGGGCGCAGAATTGATGCCGTTGCCTGCACCACGATGGGTGCCGGCGCGCGATCATTGTGCGCGGCTGCGTCTCGATAGCGGGCACCTATCCCGATAAGTGCCTGCAATCGCAGGTGTTTGATGGCTGGCATGGAACCTGCTGTTCGTTCTGACAAGTCTTCTGTCGAGAGGTTTGGTCATGTCCGCTCCAAGAGTCGCACTGCTGGAGTTCTCCGCTGAAAGAACGCGGGAAACCAAGGCCCTGCTGACGGCGGCAGGGTGTGAAGTGGTGGCGACCCTGCCACCTGAAAGCGAAGGTGTGCGGTCGATCCCGCGCTATCAGGCCGATCTGCTGATGGTCTCGGTGACGGCCCCCACGGGGGCCTTGTTTGCAAGCCTTGCCGCCGTGCAGTCGTTGCAGCATCTGCCGCTGGTGATGATGTCCGCAGATAATGATGCAGATGCCATCCGGCGATCGGTCGAGGCCGGTGTCTGCGCCTATGTGGTGGATGGTGTCCAGCCGGATCGCCTGAAGCCCATCCTGGTCGCTGCCATGGCCCGCCACAGGCGCATGCGCAAGCTCAGTGACGAACTGGAAAAGACACAGCTGCAGTTGTCCGAGCGGAAAACGATCGAACGTGCAAAGGGGATCATCATGGCGCAACGGGATGTGAGTGAAGAGCAGGCCTATAAATTGCTGCGCACCACGGCAATGGAGCGGAACAAGCGTCTGGCGGATATCGCAGCGAATATCGTGGAGGCCGCTGACCTGCTCGACACCGTGACCGCGCCCCTCTCTGTCGGTAATGGTTATCTGCATAAAGGTTGATCCGCTAACACCCCCTGTCAGTTTCTCCGGTCTGGCCCATCCTTCAACGGATGGGCTTTTTTTGTTTTTCAGTCCGACGACGCGCATCTGTCACCGCTGCCCGGTGGTTGTGCGTTAGGGCTCATCTTGGTGCATGCGTCTGCTCCAAAACGGACGTTTCTTGCATGCTGATTCCTGCATGCCCTTGTCAGTGTTGATGTTTTCTGGATTGGCACGGCTCGTGCTTTTGTGTTTGGCAACGCGTCAGGCAATTCCAATGGCGGAATGGGTCGAAGACCCAGCCTGACAATCGCAGCCGTGGCCGGTTGCATGAATGGACAACGGCGTCCGTCTTCCTGGGTATACCCGGGGGACGACCACGTTTTTTTTCGACTTTATTTTTTGGCAAAAGCGAGAGCCTGAACATGAAAAAACGCAATCACCCGCAACAACAGAAACGCCGTGGCTTCATCAAGAAGACGGTGGCGATGGCATTGATGGCAGGCATGGGCCTGGGTGCCGGAACCGTCGCGGCGGCCGTTGGTGAGCCTGAAAAGGAAGACCTCAAGTTCGGCTTTATCAAGTTGACCGACATGGCCCCGCTGGCGATCGCCTATGAGAAGGGCTATTTCGAGGACGAGGGCCTGTACGTCACCCTCGAGGCCCAGGCCAACTGGAAGGTGCTGCTCGATGGCGTGATCGACGGCCAACTCGATGGCGCCCACATGCTGGCGGGACAGCCGCTGGCGGCCACTATCGGTTACGGCACCAAGGCACACATCGTCACCCCCTTCTCCATGGACCTGAACGGTAATGGCATCACCGTTTCGAATGCCGTGTGGGAGGAGATGAAGAAATACGTGCCCAAGCAGGCGGACGGAAAGCCGCAGCATCCGATCAAGGCCGACTACTTGAAGCCGGTGGTCGAGAAATACAAGGAAGAGGGCAAGCCCTTCAAGATGGGCATGGTGTTCCCGGTCTCCACACACAATTACGAGCTGCGTTACTGGCTCGCCGCCGGTGGTCTCAACCCCGGTTACTATGCGCCGGCCAAGGGAGACACCAGTGGCACCATCGATGCCGATGTGTTGCTGTCGGTGACCCCGCCGCCGCAGATGCCCGCGACCCTCGAGGCCGGCACCATCTATGGCTACTGTGTCGGCGAACCCTGGAACCAGCAGGCCGTGTTCAAGGGTATCGGCGTGCCGGTGATCACCGACTACGAGATCTGGAAGGACAATCCGGAGAAGGTGTTCGGCATGAACAAGGCCTTCACCGAGAAATACCCGAACACCACCGTGCATGTCGTCAAGGCCCTGATCCGTGCCGCCAAGTGGCTGGATGAGGACAACAACAAGAACCGTCCGGAGGCGGTGAAGATCCTGTCACAGCCCAATTACGTGGGCGCGGATTACAAGGTCATTGCCAATTCCATGACCGGCACCTTCGAATACGAGAAGGGCGACAAGCGTGAGGTGCCCGACTTCAATGTGTTCTTCCGCTATAACGCCACCTACCCCTATTACTCGGATGCGGTCTGGTATCTGACCCAGATGCGCCGCTGGGGCCAGATCCCGGAGAAGAAGTCCGACGGCTGGTACATGGATATCGCCAAGAAGGTCTATCGTCCGGACATCTATTCGGTGGCGGCCAAGGAGTTGATCGCCGAGGGCAAGATGAAGGCCGACGAGTTTCCCGACTTCGCCACCGAGACGGGCTTCCGCCCGCCTCAGACAGAGTTTATCGACAACATCACCTATGACGGCACCCAGCCCAATGCCTATCTGGAGTCGTTCCCCATCGGTCTGAAAGGGGATACCAAGCTGTAAACAACAGGGTCACGCCCGTGGCAGCAGTGCCGTTGCCACGGGTGGCCCCGATGCAGGGGGCGCAGTTGCGGGTCCTGGAATGAATGCGGGTTCCCGCAGAACATGAGGAAGAAACAATGAGTATCGCAATCGCGAGTCGCAAGACCTTCGATATGCCGATGAAAGACAGGCTGATGGAATTTCTCGCCAGTGAGCGGTTCGGCAGGGGCTTCCAGCGCTTCATCAAAAGCCTGTTGATCCCGTTCGTTGCCATACTGGTCTTTCTGGCGCTCTGGAGTGTCGGTGCGTCGAAGGTACAGACCTCGCTCGGCGTGTTGCCGGGTCCGGTCAAGGTGTGGGAGCAGGCAATGGTGCTCTTCGATGAGCACCAGGCAGAGCGTGTCAAGGAGGCGGCCTTCTACGAACGCCTGCAGAAACGGGTCGACAAGGCCGTTGCTGCCGGCAAGCCGCAAGAGCGGATCGACAAGATCCAGGGGCGGAAATATACCGGATCGCCGACCTTCTTCGATCAGATCCTCACCAGTCTGAAGACGGTGGGCACCGGCTTCATCGTCGCCAGCCTGATCGCCATCCCGATCGGCATCATCTGTGGCATGAGCGCTACCTTCTACCAGGCGGTGAATCCCATCATCCAGATCTTCAAGCCGGTATCGCCGCTTGCCTGGCTGCCACTGGTGACCATGGTGGTGTCCGCCGTCTACGTCAGTAACGACCCGATGTTCGAGAAATCCTTCCTCAACTCGGCCATCACCGTGACCCTGTGCTGTCTGTGGCCGACCATCATCAATACCACCGTTGGTGTCGCAGGCGTCAGCAAGGACCTGATCAACGTCAGCCGCGTGTTGAGGCTGAACTGGTTCACCAAGACGGTAAAGATCATCCTGCCCTCTGCCATCCCGATGATGTTCACCGGTCTGCGCCTGTCGCTCAGCATCGGCTGGATGGTGCTGATCGCCGCCGAGATGCTGGCGCAGAATCCGGGGCTGGGAAAATTCGTCTGGGACGAGTTCCAGAACGGCAGTTCCAACTCGCTGGCCCGCATCATGGTGGCAGTTCTGGTGATCGGCTTCGTTGGCTTCCTGCTGGACCGCGGCACCCTGGCGCTGCAGCGTGCAGTGAGTTGGGACCGCAACGCGATCGTCCGCTAATCAATCGGTGAGGAACGAGGGAACGCATCATGAACAGCTATCTGAATATCGACCATGTAAGCATCACATTTCCCACCGACAAGGGACCGCTGAAGGTTCTCGACGGTGTCAACCTGAAGGTGGACCAGGGTGAGTTCATCTCGCTGATCGGCCACTCCGGTTGCGGAAAATCCACCGTGCTCAACATCGTCGCCGGCCTGCTGCAGGCCACGGAAGGGGGCGTGTTGCTGCAGAACAAAGAGGTCTTCGAACCGGGGCCGGATCGCGCCGTGGTGTTCCAGAACCACTCGCTGATGCCCTGGCTGACGGTATACGACAATGTGCGTCTGGCGGTGGATCAGGTGTTCAGGAAGACCAAGTCAAAGGCCGAGCGTGACGAATGGACACGTCACAACCTCGAACTGGTGCACATGTCCCATGCGCTCGACCGCAAGCCGGACGAGATCTCGGGTGGCATGAAGCAGCGTGTCGGCATTGCCCGGGCGCTGGCCATGGAGCCCAAGGTGCTGTTGATGGACGAACCCTTCGGCGCCCTGGATTCGTTGACCCGTACCCACATGCAGGATTCGCTGATGGAAATCCAGACGGAACTCAACAATACCGTGATCATGATCACCCACGATGTGGACGAGGCAGTGCTGTTGTCCGACCGCATCGTGATGATGACCAACGGTCCCGCGGCCACCATCGGCGAGGTGCTCCATGTCGAGCTGGAACGGCCGCGTGATCGCCTGGCACTGGCCGAGGATCCGGCCTATAACCATTACCGTGCCGAGGTGGTGAAGTTCCTGCACGAGCGTCATCACCAGCCCGATGTGCCTGAGTCCGCAGAAAAGACCGAGGCGGTTGAGGAGGACAAGGACGACGATGGCAGTCTTCGCCTGGTCAGCTGATCCTGTGTCATCGGGCTGGGCAAACGCTGAGGTGACAGGCGCCATCCACTTCTTGCAAGGGTAAGACACAGACCGGTACGTGATGGATGCCAACATGATCGAATCCCGCATCGAGGGTCGCCTGGCCAGGTTGTATGGCGAAGACAGGGCCCCCGGGCTGATGCAGCGGGTGCAGGAGCTGATTGCCCGGCATCGCCGGGTCCACGGTGCGCACCGTCTTGGCAGCGAGCGCTGGGACGAAAGTTCTGCCGTGCTCATCACCTACGGTGACAGTATCCAGGCGCCGGGCATGCACCCGCTTGCGTCGCTAAAGGATTTTCTCGACCGTCGCCTGCAGAGCGTTTTTTCGCTGGTGCACGTACTGCCTTTCTTTCCCTACAGCTCTGACGATGGCTTCGCGGTGTCGGATTTCCGCGCGGTCAATCCGGCACTGGGGGACTGGGAGGATATCTGGCGCCTGGGTGAACACTTCGGCCTGATGTTCGACCTGGTCCTCAACCACATGTCGCGCGAGCACCTGTGGTTCGTGAACTATGTCCTCGACCAGGATCCGGGCCGTGATTACGTCATCGAGGTGGATCCCGCGGAAAATCTCTCCATGGTGGTGCGGCCACGCAGCACGCCGCTGCTGAGCCGGGTGCGTACCCCGCGGGGCATACGCCATGTCTGGGCCACCTTCAGCAACGACCAGATCGATCTCAATTACGCCAATCCGGAAGTCCTGCTCGAGTTCATCGACATCCTGCTTTATTACCTGCAGCAGGGTGCCCATGGCGTACGACTCGATGCAGTCGCCTTCCTGTGGAAGGAGATCGGTACCTCCTGTATCCATCTGCCCCAGACCCACGAGGTGGTGAAGCTGTTCCGCGACATCTTCGATCTGCTGGAGCCGGGTGCCATCCTGCTGACCGAGACCAATGTCCCCCATGCCGAGAACATCAGTTACTTCGGTAAGGGCGACGAGGCTCATATGGTCTACCAGTTCAGCCTGGCACCGCTGATCCTGCACGCCATCCATACAGGCTCCACGGCCTATCTGTCCGAATGGGCCACGGGTCTGGAGCAGACGCCGTTGCCGTCAGGCTGCACCTATCTCAATTTCACCGCCTCGCATGACGGGGTCGGCCTGCGGCCACTGGAGGGGATCGTGCCGGAGGACGAGGTCATGCAACTAACCGAGGACATGCGCGCACGGGGCGGCTACGTCACCCTGCGTGCATCCAGCGACGGACGCGATCGACCCTACGAGCTGAACATCAGCTATTTTGATGCCTTCCTGGACCCGGACGATCCCGGGGATCCTGGCCAGGCCAGCCGCTTCCTGCTCTCCCAGACCATCCCGCTGTCACTGCAGGGCATCCCCGCCTGCTACGTCAATGCGCTGACCGCCACACCGAACGACCCGCTGGGCGTCGAGCGTACCGGCATGACCCGCAGCATCAACCGGCGCAAGTGGGACATGGCCGAACTCGAGTACCTGCTCGACGATCCGCAGAAGACGCCCTGCCAGGTCTTCGAACAGCTGGTGCGCCGCATCCGCCTGCGCAAGCGCTTCCCGGCGCTGCACCCCGAGGCACCGCAGCGGATCCTGTCGCTGGCCGATGGCCTGTTCGGCGTGCTGCGGGAGAGCCGCGACGGGCAGCAGCGCCTGCTCGCCCTGCACAACTGCAGGGCGGCCACGGCGGCTGTGCCGCTCGATGACCTGCCACTCGTCATGGCGGGGCGGGTCGACGAGCTGAGCGGCCTCGACTGCCGCATCGAGGGGGCGGCCCTGATGCTGGCGCCTTACCAGGCCCAGTGGGTCGTCGAGGATGCCCGCCCGGCTCAGCGCTGATTGTCCTTGTCCACCGCCTCGTGCAGTCGCGTGGTGAAATCCGGCAGTGCCGACAGTACCCGCTTCCAGTTGGGGATGAAGGGGGTCTCCAGCGGGTTGCTGCGGAACTGCTCGCCCGCCTCCATGATGCTCTTGGCGAACACCTCGATGGCGGCCTCCTCGGCGTGGCGGTTGAAGGCCAGGCCATTGAGCTTGGCATCGAAGTAGTACATCTCCACGAAGTCCAGGGCGATACGCAGGTAGGTGGCCTTGAGGCTGCGGAAGAAGCTGTCTGACAGCGCGATACCCTCGGTGCCGAGCTTGCGGTAGAGGGACTTGGCGATGTCGCTGCTCATCTTGGCCAGCCCCTTGGCTGCATCGTCCGCTGAGAGGTCCTGGTGCTTGTGATCGTACTGGTCGGCGATGTCCACCTGGCAGATCTGGTGACGTGCGGTGTTGCGGTACACCTCTGACAACAGACCGACCTCCAGCCCCCAGTCGCTGGGGATGCGCACGCAGGCGGCCAGGTCGCGGTCGAGGGCGAATTCGCCGGACAGGGGGTAGCGGAAGCTGTCCATGTATTCCAGGTAATCGAGTGGCCCCACCATCTTCTTCAGCGCCCGCAGCAGGGGTGTGACGAACAGCCGGGTCACCCGGCCGCTGAGCTTGTCGCCGTCGATGCGGGCGTAGTAACCCTTGCTGTACTTGAAGTGGAAATTGGGGTGCACCAGCGGGTAGAGCAGGCGGGCGGGCAGGTCGCGCCGGTAGGTGAGGATGTCGCAGTCGTGCAGCCCAAAGACGTCGAGGTGTTTGCAACCCAGGGCGTAACCCATGCAGAACCAGACATTGCGACCCTTGCCGGCCTCGCGGGGGGAGAGGCCCTCGGCTTCCAGTTCCCTGTCCAGGGCGCGAAGGTTGTCACCGTCATTCCAGAGGATGTGGGTCTTCTGCGGCAGGCGGGAAAAGAACTCGCGTGCGTGTTCGAACTGTCGGCGGTCTGCCTGGTCGAGACCGATGATGATGTCCGACAGGTAATTGGCCTCGGTCAGCTGATCGATGATGTTGGACAGGGCAGGCCCTTCCAGTTCCGAGTACAGGCTCGGCAGGATCAGCCCCATGGGCTTGCTGGCGGCGAAGATCCGCAGCTCTTCCTCGAGCGCCTCGATCGGGCGGTCGGTGAGGTTGTGCAGGGTGGCGATGCTGCCGCCTTGGTGAAAGTCAGCCATCGTTTGCTACTCCCAAACTGTCCAGCAGTTGTTGTATGGCCAGGTTCCAGCCGGCGGGTCCCGGCTGGTCGGTGATCAGGGCATCGGGCCGCTCGTCGAGTGACAGGTGACTACCGTCCTTGCGGCGGATGATCACCGGGTGGTCCACGGCCAGCAGCATGTCCCTGTCGTTGTCGCCATCGCCGAGCCCGATGGTGGTGACAGGCATCTTATGACACTGTCGATAGTCGTCGCGGATCTTTCTCACGGCAGCACCCTTGTCGGTGTTGCCGAGCACATGGAGGAAGCGCCCACCGCGCAGCCAGCGCAGCCCGAGCCGATCGACAGTTTGCTTGAACCCGGCCAGGGCCTGCTCGTCCCCCTGCCAGAGCAGGGGCTCGCTTGCCAGGCGTCGCCTGGCAAGCGCGGCATCCTCCCGGGGCAGCCCCGTGTTGGCCATAACCTGCTCCAGTGTCATGTCACCAAAGCCGGTGAAGTGCATGCCGGGTTGCTTGGCGATGTCGGCGAGCAGTTCGCGCAGGGTGGCATAGTCCGGCGGGGTGATCTGCGGGGCATGGTGGCCGTCGGCGATGACGGCGCCGTTTTCCGCCACCCGCTGCTCGCTTAAAGGCAGTGATGCACGCAGTGCGTCGAGCTCGGCCAGGGTCTTGCTCGATACCGCGATGACAGGGATGCCCGCCGCCTGCAGGCGCGCCAGCGCCGGGCGGGCCGCGGACCAGTCGTAGCTATCGTGGTCCAGCAGGCTGCCGTCGAGGTCGGTGAATACGAGGATGTGGCGGTGTGTCTTTGTTGTCATGTGTTGCTGGTGGCCTCGTTGCCAGGAAGTCTTCGGCGCTGCCCTTAGCTGCAATGTCCTACTCGGTTAGGTTTTTAATGAGCATTTCCTGTGCCAGATGCCCAGACAATCCATCAGGCCTGTATCGGGTTCTCTTGGTGCCAGGCGCTGGAAGATTGTGGTGCGTGCACGCATTCGGTGCACCATAGCTGATCGATTTGGGTCACGCCGCACGCGCTATCGGTAGTTATCACGGCCTTCGCATCGTTGGCACAGTCATTGCTCATGCCATGGCAGGCACGCTATCGGCGTGCAATGGCCGGGCGGTGCAGCCGGGTCGATGGGTAATGACGCCCTTGTCACTGTGTCGATGATGCGGTGGCAAGGGCGTTTTTTATTGCATTTAAGAGGTGGACATGTCGGTGCCGGTTGAGGCCCTTGAGCAGGCAGTACCTGTCATACATGCGGACGCCCCCGCGCCGGTGGTTGTCATCGGCAATGG
>JANTHH010000058.1 GCA_024762485.1 Chromatiales bacterium | reverse complement strand
CTGGGTCGCGCGATGATGAAAAAGCTGCGCGTCTTCGCCGGTCCCGAGCACACCCACCAGGCCCAGCAGCCCCAGGCGCTGGAACTGTAAACCTGTAACGGATACTGAAAAATGGCAGAACAGCCCAATTACGGAACCGGTCGCCGCAAGACCTCCGCCGCACGTGTCTTCCTCAGCGCCGGTAATGGCAGCATCACGGTCAATGGCCGCGATCTGGACAAGTTCTTCGGTCGCGAGACCGCCCGCATGATCGTCCGTCAGCCCCTCGAGGTCACCGAGATGCTGGACAAGATCGATGCCAAGGTCACCGTTGCCGGCGGCGGCACCACCGGTCAGGCCGGCGCCATCCGTCACGGTATCGCACGCGCGTTGCTGGAATTCGACGAGTCGCTGCGCAGCCCGTTGCGCAAGGCCGGCTACCTGACCCGCGACGCCCGCATGGTCGAGCGCAAGAAGGTGGGCCTGCACAAGGCGCGCAAGCGTCCGCAGTTCTCCAAGCGCTGATCTGCGCCTTGCCACGAGGTTGTGGCAAAAGCGACAAAGAACCAGGCCTCGTGCCTGGTTTTTTGTGCCTCTGTTGTATGGTTTGTTCACGGCCGTTAAGTCGATATTGTCATTTCGAGCGCAGCGAGAATTCTGTGCTCACAAAACAGGGTTTTACTCGAAGAACGCCTGGATAATTAAGGCGTCGCGCATCTACAGGCCCCACTGAATCCACCATCGACCGCGTGACATTTTTGCAACACATGTTCTGTGATGTGTTTTTTTTGCAAAAAAGTGTTGCATGTCGCAAAAAGCCCGACTACTATTCCGCTGCACAGTCAATTTATTCAACCTGATTTTGAGTGGGAGTTCGTAATGAACAAAAAACTTCTTGCTGTTGCAGTTGCCGCCGTCATGGCCGTTCCTGCCGTCAACGCCAACGCCGCCACCGGCAACGTCACCGTCTACGGTAAGCTGCACGCTTCTGTCGACGTGGTCTCCGTGGATGACCAGACTCAAAGACTCCTTCCCCTGCCTGTGATCCCCGCAGTGACCGGCGAAGACGAAACCCGTGTCACCAGCCGTGCCTCCCGTCTGGGCTTCAAGGGTTCAGAGAAGCTGGGCAATGGCCTGAAGGCCGTGTGGAAGCTGGAGTTCGGTGTTGACCTGACCGACGGTGGCGTATTCAGCAACCGTGACCACTACCTGGGTCTGGCTAGCGACTGGGGTACCGTCCTGGCAGCCGGTAACATCAACACCCCGTACAAGAACTCCACCGGCAAGATGGACTTCTTCGGCGACACCCTGGCCGACTACAACAACACCATCGGCTTTAATGATGTCCGTGCTTCTAATGCCCTCGTTTACATCTCGCCCAAGTTCAACGGCATTCAGGTTGCTGGCGCCATCGTGTCTGGCGAGCAAACCGGTGTTAACGATGGTCCCGCCGACCAATACTCCCTGGCCGTCACCTACAGTGGCAATGGCCTGATGTTGGCCGCCGCCTACGAAGACTTGGGCCTGGATGATGCCAATCCTGCCAATAATGCCACCAACGAGAAGTATCGTTTCGGCGCCATGTACAAGATGAACGCCTTCAAGGTCGCCGCCGTCTACGAGAGCCACGATACTGGTACCGTTGCTACTGGTACCACCACTGCTGATCGTTTCCAGGTCTCTGGCGCCTACACCATGGGCAACAACACCATCAAGGCCATGTATGGTCAGGAAGATGATGAAGCCAAGCCTAACTCCACCGATGGCTACGCCATCGGCGTAGACCACAAGTTCAGCAAGCGCACCATGGTCTATGGTCTCTACACCAGCAGCGAGCGTGCTCTGCGTGGTGAGTCCAGCGGTAACAACCTGAATGCGCCGAACACCGCGATCCAGAATGGCTCTGCTGACGGTTTCTCCGTGGGTATGGTCCACAAGTTCTAAGTCGATTCTCTTAGAATCAGCTTTCGAGCTTGAGAACGGGGCCTTCGGGCCCCGTTTTTTATTGCCTGGTTGTTTGTTGACCGTCAGGCAGATATGAAAAAGGCCGGCATTGCCGGCCTTTTTCGTTTCATCGTGCTGGGTGACGATCAGCTGCCGGGCTCGATCACCCTGGCCCCCGCCGGGGTGCCGAGGATCAGCACGTCCGCCGGGCGATGGGCGAAGATGCCGACGGTGACCACGCCGGGGATCTGGTTGATGGTGGTCTCCAGTTTGGCGGGTTCCATGATCTGCAGGTTGTGCACGTCGAGGATGAGGCAGCCGTTGTCGGTGACAAAGTTCTCACGCCATACCGGGCTGCCGCCCAGTTTGACCAGTTCGCGCGCGACGAAGCTGCGGGCCATGGGGATTACCTCCACCGGCAGCGGGAATCCGCCCAACACATCCACCAGCTTGCTCTCGTCGGCGATGCAGACAAATTTCTTGCTGGCGCCGGCGATGATCTTTTCCCGGGTCAGTGCGCCACCGCCGCCCTTGATGAGCTGGAAGTGCTTGTTCGATTCGTCGGCACCGTCGACATAGATCTCCAGCTCGCCAGCGGCATTGAGGTCGATCACCGGGATGCCGATGGCCTTGAGCCGCTCGGTGGAGGCCTCGGAGCTGGATACGGCACCCTCGAACCGGCCCTTGATGGGGGCGAGCAGGTCGATGAAGTGGTTGACGGTGGAGCCGGTGCCGACACCGATGATGCCGCTGTCGGGCAGATAGGCCATGGCGGCCTCGGCTGCGAGTCGTTTTTGTTCGTCCTGAGTCATGTGTGCGAACCAGATGGTTTATGGAAGGGGTCCCGCCACGGGCTCGGGCGGGAAATTCAGTGACGGGACGTTACCATTTCTGCATGGACCGGCCAAGCCGCGGCCGTTGACAGTCCGCCGGGACTACGCGTTAATGCGGGGCTGTTCAACGAGGACGGGCTTGATGCCGACAAAATATCTCGAGCGTATCCTGCGTGCGCGGGTTTACGACGTGGCGGTGGAGACACCCCTGGAGCTGGCCGGTCGTCTCTCGGCCAGGCTGGGTGCAAACGTGTGGCTGAAGCGGGAGGACATGCAGAGCGTGTTCTCGTTCAAGCTGCGCGGTGCCTACAACAAGATCTACAGCCTGCCGCAGGCGGTCAGGGACAAGGGCGTGATCGCCGCCTCTGCCGGCAACCATGCCCAGGGCGTGGCACTGGCGGGGCGCGAGCTGCATGTTCAGGCGACCATCGTCATGCCGACCACGACGCCACCGATCAAGGTGCAGAGCGTGCGTGGACTCGGCGCCCGGGTGATCCTTCACGGCGATTCCTACGATGACGCCTATGAGCATGCCATGGCGATGTCGGATTCCGAGGGCCTGGCGTTCATCCATCCCTTCGACGACCCCGAGGTGATCGCCGGTCAGGGCACCATCGGCATGGAACTGCTGCGTCAGCGCGCGGACCGGATCGACGCAGTCTTCGTGCCGGTGGGTGGCGGTGGCCTGATCGCGGGCGTGGCGGCCTACGTCAAGCATGTGCGGCCGGAGGTGAAGATCATCGGTGTGGAGCCGGCAGATGCCCCCAGCCTGCACGATGCTCTGGCCGCCGGCCGACGCGTCCGCCTGAAACAGGTCGGGCTGTTTGCCGACGGTGTGGCGGTGCGCCAGGTCGGCAAGGAGACCTTCCGGGTCTCGCGCCATTACGTGGACGAGGTGCTGCTGGTGAGCACCGACGAGATCTGTGCCGCGATCAAGGACATCTACGACGATACCCGCAGCGTGGCAGAGCCCGCGGGCGCCCTGGCAGTGGCAGGCATCAAGCGTTATTTGGCGGAGCAGGGTGGTGGAGAGGAGAGGCAGGAGCTGGTGGCCCTGCTCAGCGGTGCCAATATCAACTTCGATCGCCTGCGGCATGTGTCCGAACGTGCCGAGCTGGGCGAGCAGCGCGAGGCCCTGTTCGCCGTGGCCATCCCCGAGCGGCCGGGCAGCTTCCTTGCCTTCTGCAAGGCCCTGGGGCGGCGCAGCATCACCGAGTTCAATTACCGTTATTCCGATGCCAAGGAGGCCCATGTGTTCTGCGGCATCGAGTTGTCCGGCAAGGCCGAGGAGCGGGAAAAACTGCTCGAACACCTGCGCGCCAAGGGTTACGCGGTCACCGACCTCACCGACAATGAAACCGCCAAGCTGCATATCCGCTACATGGTTGGCGGGCATGCGCCGGCCAGCCTGGACGAGCGTGTCTTCCGCTTCGAGTTTCCGGAGCGACCGGGTGCACTGCTGGATTTTCTCAAGGGCCTTAGCCGTGGCTGGAACATCAGTCTTTTTCACTACCGCAACCACGGCGCGGCATTCGGTCGGGTGCTGGTTGGTCTGCAGTTGAGCGTTGCCGAGGCGAGGCAGTTCCGTCGTTTCCTTGAGGACGAGGGTTATGTCTACAGCGAGGAGACCGACAATGACGCCTACCGCTTGTTCGCGGCTGGTGGTCTGCTGAGCGGTACGGGATAGTCCCGGGCTGAGATGCAGGCATGAAAAAGGCCCGGCGTTTGCCGGGCCTTTTTCGTAGGCATAGATGCTGTTATTTACGTGACGCCTTCTTGCGGGGTGTCACTTTGCGAGGTCGCGCGGCCGCCTTTTTCCTGGCTACCTTCTTCTTCGCGGCGGACTTCTTTTTCGGTGCCGCCTTTTTCTTGGCTACCTTCTTCTTTGCGGCGGCCTTCTTTTTCGGTGCTGCCTTTTTCTTGGCCACCTTCTTCTTGGTGGCGGCCTTCTTTTTTGCCGTCGCTTTTTTCTTGGCTGCTTTTTTCTTGGCGGCGGCCTTCTTTTTCGGCGCTGCCTTTTTCTTGGCTACTTTCTTTTTGGTGGCAACCTTCTTTTTGGCAGCTGCCTTTTTCTTTGATGCAGTCTTTTTCTTGCTTACGGTCTTTTTCTTTGTGGCCGCCTTCTTTTTGCTTGTTGCCTTTTTCTTGCTCGCCAGCTTCTTCCTGGCAGTTGCCTTTTTCTTCGGTGCGGTCTTCTTTTTGGTGGAGACTTTTTTCTTGCTGGTCACCTTTTTCCTGCTGATGGTGGCCTTCTTTTTGGCGGTGGCTTTTTTCTTGGCGGCTTTTTTGACGGCCATGGTATTCCCCCTGGTGCAATCAGTTCGTGTATTTGTCTGTCGGGCGCCCGCAAGACCTTGCATAGATACTAGATAAGTGCAGCAAAAACGCAACATGTTTGCTGCAGTTATTTTGTTGTCAGTGCAGCTGTTTGGTGTCTTTTATATGGCCGGGATATGGCCGACCGATCATCGGTTTTTCTTGAATGGTCCATAGACGGCGCAGTCGGTGACCACCATGTCGAGTGGCACATCCCATGGGTCGGGTTGGAGGTCGTCGATTTTCTGAAAATCGTGGGCGATGCCGATAAGCCTTGGCTTGCGCCAGTGCCGCCGATGTCGCAGGTAGCCGAAGCATCGATCGTAGTACCCCTTGCCCATACCGAGTCGGTTACCCCGCTCGTCAAAACCGAGCAGTGGAACCAGTACCACGTCCAGTGCATAGGGTTTGACGATACGCGCATGGTGGCCGACGGGCTCGCTGATGCCATAGCGATTGGTGATGAGCCGCTGCCCGGGGCGCCACTGCACGAACCACAGGCGTGATTTGTGAAACGGGTGCAGCACGGGAAGGAAGCATTGGCTGCCGCGTAGTGCCTCACTGTACAGCTGAGGCATGAGGTCGATCTCGCCACCCTTGGCCAGGTAATAACCGATGCGACTTGCACGGCGGAACAGGTGAAGTCCGGCGAGTCGGCGCATGACGCGATCGCTGGCTTGTCTTAACTCGCGGTTTGAGAGCGTTTCGCGCTGTTGACGCAGCTCACGCCGAAGACGGGGTTTGTCGATCATGAGTGGATGAGGCGTCTCCCACTTGTGCCGGTCCGGCCATTGGCCTTGAACCGTGAGGTTCAAGTGGGCGTCGCAGGTGCGCATCAGGCTTTCCGCTCGGGGCGGACATGCACACAGCACAGTCTTTTGACGCCCGGCGTATAACGCATAGGCTCAAGGGAACATCTGGACGGTTGTCGAACACCGCAGGAGACACCCTGCCGTTAGGCTAGCGCTATTCGTCTCAGAGTTCCAGTTGTGAACTGTCGTTCAGGGCGATTTCCACCTTGTCCTTGAGCCCGCGCAAACGTTTGCCGACAGAGTCGGCCTGCTCACCCTGTTGCTGGCGCCGGTCGAGCAACTCGTGGGCCATGTTCAGGGCGGCCATGACGGCGACGCGGTCGGCGCCGATCACCTTGCCGGAGTTGCGAATCTCGCGCATACGCTCATCCAGGTAGCGCGCGGAGGCCAGCAGTGATTCCTCTTCATCCGCGGTGCAGGCAACGCGGTACTCCTTGTCGAGGATGGTGACCGAAACGGCCTTGCTGCCGCTGCTCATGTGTTGTCTTCCAATGATTTGAGACGGGAGATCATGGCCTCGACGCGATCGCGTGCGAGCTCGGTCTTTTCGATCAGGTCGGCGCGTTCGCCAAGCAGTTCATCCTCGCGGGCCCTGAGTGAGCGGTTTTCATCCTTGAGGTGCGAGCAGGCGCGGATCAATTCCTCGATCCGCGTCTCCAATGCGCGCAGATCCTGTTCGGTGATGCCTTGAAGGTCTTGCTCGGTCATGGGGCGAATATAGAGGGGGGCCGTGCGGCGGTCAATTGCAGGGGCTGCGTGATATGATCATCGTTCCGAAAGCCGTCGTCCATCAGCCTGAATGGTCGTGTATCCGTGAGCGCCGAAGTGTCCTGTGATTACCAGCATCTGAACGACCTGCTCGTGCGGGCCGGCATCCCCCTGTCGCCTGCCGAGGCCCAGGGTATTGCCTGTGGACTTGCCGCCACCGGGATGGAGGATCTGCACAGTCTCTGGCACCAAGTACTGCTGGAGGATGTCGACCCCGACGATGCGCTGGTCGGCGAATGCAGGCGCGGCCTTGATGTCCTGCTTGATGACACCCTCGCTCAACTCGATGACGAGGCCTTCGGGCTGAGCCTGTGTCTGCCCGGTGAAGAGGCCACGGCGACCCAGCATGCCGAGGCCCTGCGTGACTGGGCAGCGGGTTTCCTGTTCGGCTATGGCCTGGGTGGCGAATCCCTGCACCGCCAGCCCGGTGCAGAGGCAGCCGAGGCATTGCAGGATCTGGCCGAAATCAGTCGTCTCGATACCGAGACAGTCGAGGACGACGAACAGGGTGAATTGGATCTCAACGAGCTGGCCGAGTATCTGAAGGTGGTTGCGCTCACCCTGCGCCAGGACGTGATGTCGACCACCCGCCCGGAGAAACAGGAATGAATCCTGCCGAATTCAAACGCCGCCGACGCCAGCTGATGCGCATGATGGGCAGCGGCAGCATCGCCATCCTCCCCACCGCGCCACTGGCGGTGCGCAACCGCGATGTGCATCACCCCTTCCGTCCCGACAGCGATTTCTACTACCTGTCCGGTTTCCCCGAGCCCGAGGCGGTGCTGGTGCTGATCCCCGGCCGGCCACAGGGTGAGTATGTGCTGTTCTGCCAGGAGCGCGACCCGAAGAAGGAGATGTGGGATGGCGCCATCATCGGTCAGGAGGGCGCGGTGGCGGAGTACGGTGCCGACGATTCCTTCCCCATCACCGATCTCGACGACATCCTGCCGCGCATGCTGGAGCAGTGCGAGCGCGTGTTCTATGCCATGGGCTGCAATGTCGATCTCGACCGGCGCATGTCGGAATGGGTCAACCGTATCCGTGCCCAGTCCCGCGCCGGCATCACCGGGCCGATCGAGTTCATCGCGCTGGATCACTATCTGCACGACATGCGTCTCTACAAGAGCCGTGCCGAGGTGGCCACCATGCGCCGTGCGGCGAAGATCTCCGCTGCCGGTCACAAGCGGCTGATGCGCGAATGCCGGCCCGGCATGTATGAATACCAGCTCGAGGCGCTGTTCGTGCATCATTGCCAGCACCACGGTGCACGGCACCTGGCCTATCCGTCCATCGTCGGTGGCGGCAACAATGCCTGCGTGCTGCACTACATCGAAAACAAGGCGCCGCTCAACGACGGCGACCTGGTGCTGGTGGATGCGGGCTGCGAGCTGGACTGCTATGCCTCGGACATCACCCGCACCTTCCCGGTCAACGGCCGCTTCAGCGAGGCCCAGCGCGCCCTCTACCAGGTGGTGCTCGACGCCCAGCTGGCGGCCATCGATGCGGTGCGCCCCGGCAATCACTGGGACGACCCGCATCAGGCGGCGGTGAAGGTGATCACCAAGGGGCTGCTGAAGCTGGGGCTGATCAAGGGCACCCTCGCCAAGGCGCTGAAGACGGGCAGCTACGACCGCTTCTACATGCACCGCACCGGTCACTGGCTGGGGCTGGACGTGCACGATGTGGGCGACTACAAGGTCGACGGCCACTGGCGCGAGCTCGAGCCGGGCATGGTGCTGACCATCGAGCCCGGCCTCTACATCCCGCTCGGCAGCAAGGGCGTGGCGAAGAAGTGGCAGGGCATCGGCATCCGCATCGAGGACGACGTGGTGGTCACCAAGGACGGCTGCGATGTGCTCAGCTGCGATGTGCCCAAGACCATCGACGAGATCGAGGCCCTGATGGGACGCTGAGCATGCAGGCAGACAGCGACCATGACCTGATCATCGTCGGCGGCGGCCTGGTTGGCGCCAGCCTGGCGCTGTCGCTGTCCGCCACCGGCCTGCGCATGGCGCTGGTGGAGGCGGCCCTGCCCGGGGTCGGCCAGCCCGGCTACGACGACCGCGCCATCGCCCTGGCCGAGGGCTCGCGCCGCATCTTCGAGGGGCTGGGGCTGTGGTCCGCCATCGCTCCCGACGCCACGCCGATCCGTCACATCCATGTCTCCGACCGTGGCCGTTTCGGCTTTGCCCATCTCGATGCCGCCGAACAGGGCGTGGCGGCACTCGGCCAGGTGGTCACCGCCCGCACACTCGGCCAGCACCTGCTGACGGCGCTCGAGGGCTGTCCGGACATCGACATGATCGCCCCGGCGCGGGTCAGTGCCGTCATCAACCATGAGGACCATGTCGAGCTGACCGTGCAGCAGGCCGGTGAGCCCGGCACGCTGCGCACCCGTCTGCTGGTGGCGGCCGATGGCAGCGAGTCCTTCATCCGCGAGAGCCTGGGGGTCCATACCCGCCGCTGGGCATACGGTCAGCATGCGGTGGTGGCCAACATCACGCCGCACCTGCCGCACCAGGGGCGCGCCTTCGAACGCTTCACCGAGGATGGCCCGGTGGCGTTGCTGCCGATGACCGAGGGGCGCTGCGCACTGGTCTGGACCGTGCCCGATGCACGCCTGGCGGCGATCCTCGAACTCGACGATGCGGCCTTTCTGGCTCAGTTCCAGGAGCGCTTCGGTTTTCGTCTCGGGCGTTTTCTCAAGGTCGGACGGCGCAGCAGCTATCCGCTGAGCATGCTGCAGGTCAGTGAATCGGTGCACGGGCGGACCGCGATCATCGGCAATGCCGCCCATGCCTTGCATCCGATCGCCGGGCAGGGTTTCAATCTCGGCCTGCGCGATGTCGCCGCACTGGCCGATGTGCTGGTGGACGCCATCGGGCAGGGTCAGGACCCGGGAGATGCCGCGGTGCTGGCCGGCTATGAGCAGTGGCGGCACCGTGATCAGGAGGTGGTCGGGCTGGCCACCGATGCCTTGGTGCGGCTGTTCACCAACCCGTTGCCGCCGCTGCGGGCAGCGCGTGACCTGGGCATGCTGGCGCTTGAGCTGCTGCCGCCGGCGCGCCGCCAGCTGGGCCGGCTCGCCATGGGTCTGGGCGGGCGCCTGCCCAGGCTGGCGCGGGGGTTGCCACTTGGCTGAACAGGCCCCTCTGCAGACCCGCGTCTGTGTCGTCGGCGGCGGCATGGTCGGCGCCACCCTGGCACTGGCCCTGGCGCGGGCGGGCATCGCCGTCAGCCTGGTGGAGGCGCGCGAGCCGGCGCGTGACTGGTCGCCCGAACATTATGATCTGCGGGTGTCCGCCATCACCCGTGCCTCGCGGCAGATCTTCAGCAACCTCGACGCCTGGCCCGCCATGGCCGCACGGCGGGTCACCCCCTATCGAAGGATGCATGTGTGGGATGTCGGGGGCGGCGAGATCGATTTCGACAGTGCCGACCTGGGAGAGGCCGAGCTCGGCCACATCGTCGAGAACCGGGTGATCCAGCTGGCGCTGTGGGAGCAGCTGGCGCAGCAGCAGGGCCTGCAGTTGATCTGTCCGGCGCAGATCAGCGCACTCGACCTGGCAGGGGAGCAGCCGGTGCTGCAATTCGCCGATGGCCGCCGGCTGCAGTGTGAACTGGTGGTGGCCGCCGATGGCGCCGATTCGTTCATTCGCAAGCAGGCAGACATCCCGGTCGAGGGCTGGCCCTATGAGCAGCACGCCGTGGTGGCGACCCTGCGCGCGGCCGAAGGTCACAATGAAACCGCCTGGCAGCGCTTCCTGCCCAACGGCCCGCTGGCGCTGCTGCCGATCGGCGACGACTGTTTCTCCATCGTCTGGTCCACCAGCCCCGAGCAGGCCGAAGAGCTGCTCGCGCTGGATGACAGGGACTTCGCCGCCGCCGTTGCCGAGGGCGCAGAGGGGCGGGTCGGCGAGCTTGCCCTGGTCGGGCCGCGCGCCGCCTTTCCGCTGCGCCTGCAGCATGCACAGCGCTATGTGCAGCCGGGCCTGGCACTGGTGGGCGATGCGGCCCACGTGATCCACCCGCTGGCAGGGCAGGGGGTCAACCTCGGGCTGCTCGATGCGGCCATGCTCGCCGAGGTGCTGCTGGCGGCCGAGCAGCGTGGGCGCCCGCTGGGCGAGCTGCAGGTACTGCGCCGCTACGAGCGCGCCCGCAAGGGCGACAACCTGGCGATGCAGTACGCGATGGATGGCTTCAAGCGGCTGTTCGGCAGCCAGGCGGCGCCGGTGCGTGCGCTGCGCAGCCTCGGGCTGGATCTGGTGGACCGGGCCGGCCCACTGAAGCAGCTGTTCGCCGGCTCCGCCATGGGCACCATTCTTGGTGAACTGCCGGCCCTGGCCAGGCCGCACATCCATTCCGAGCGGTCGGGCTGACCCGTCAAAACGAGCATCACGCAGGCGGCAGAGCCGCCATCCCGGTACGGCATCCCATTGATTCCCGAGTACCCTGGCAATTTCTGCTTGACCGGCCCGGCCTCTGTAAATAAAATGCGAATCATTATCATTTGGTTTGTGTTTTAGGAGGCGTGAACAATGTTGAAGCACCTGATTTCCCTGCTGGTCCTGGTTGCGGTGGCGGCCCCCGTGATGGTCTCCGCCGAAGAGGTGGTGGTCTACTCGGCGCGCAAGGAGCACCTGATCAAGCCGCTGTTCGATCGCTACAGCGAGAAGACCGGTGTCGAGATCAACTACATCACCGACAAGGCCGGCCCGTTGCTGCAGCGCCTCAAGGCCGAGGGCAAGCGGACCCCCGCGGACATGCTGATCACGGTGGATGCCGGCAACCTGTGGCAGGCGGCCGACGCCGGTGTGCTGGCGGGCATCGAATCACCGGTGCTGGAGCAGAATATCCCCGCCCACCTGCGTGACCCGCAGAATCGCTGGTTCGGCCTGTCGGTGCGTGCACGCACCATCGCCTACAGCACCGAGCGGGTGAAACCGGCAGAGCTGAGCACCTACGAGGACCTGGCCGATCCGAAGTGGCAGGGCCGGCTGTGCCTGCGCACCAGCAAGAAGGTCTACAACCAGTCGCTGGTGGCCAGCCTCATCGCCCGTCACGGCGAGAAAGAGGCCGAGCGGATCGTGCGTGGCTGGGTGGCAAACCTGGCAGCACCGCCGTTTTCGAACGACACCAAGACCCTCAAGGCGGTGCTGGCCGGCCGCTGTGACGTGGCCATCGTCAACACCTATTATTTCGGTCGTCTGCAGAAGAAGCAGCCGGACATGAAACTGGCCCTGTTCTGGCCGAACCAGGACAGCAGCGGTGTGCATATCAATGTCTCCGGTGCCGGCCTCACCCGCTACGCCAAGCACCCGGCTGCAGCGCAGAGGCTGCTCGAGTGGCTCTCCGGTGAGGAGGCGCAGGCCATGTTCGCCGGCCTGAACATGGAATACCCGGCCAATCCACGGGTGCCGGCCTCACCGGAGGTCAGGGCCTGGGGCGAGTTCAAGGCGGATGACCTCAATGTCGCCGAACTCGGTCGGCTGCAAGGGGCGGCGATCCGCCTGATGGATCGCGCCGGCTATCGCTGATACCCGGCAAGACGTGAGGGACACCGGTGCAGCATACTGTGCCGGTGTTTTTTCGTTGCTGATCCATGGCCGTCATTGATCCTCTTTCCTCTGCTGTAACCGCGCGGTCGCGTCGGCGTGATACCGGCAATGGCTGGCGCTGGGCGAGCCGCCTCCTAGGCGCAGGCGTGCTGGTGCCGCTGCTGGTCATCGCCGCTTCCTGGCTGGTGATCGACCCGGAGTTGTGGGAACACCTGCGCACCACCATCCTGCCGACCCTGCTGCAGAACACCATCATCCTGGTCGTCGGCGTGACCATCGGCACGGTGTTGCTGGGTGTCAGCCTGGCCTGGCTGGTGAGCATGTGCGAGTTCCCCGGCCGTGGCCTGGTGGACTGGGCGCTGATGCTGCCCTTCGCCCTGCCGGCCTATGTGCTGGCCTTCGTCTTTCTCGGCGTGATGGATTTCGCCGGCCCGGTGCAGGGGCTGATTCGCGAACTGTTCGGCCTGCCGGGGAGCTGGGCCCTGGAGGTGCGCAATGCCGGCGGGGTGATCGTGGTGATGACCCTGGTGCTCTATCCCTATGTCTACATGCTGGCGCGGGTATCCTTTCTCGGCCAGGGACAGAGCGCCTTCGAGGCCGCGCGCAGCCTTGGTCTGTCGCCCTGGCAGGCCTTTTCCCGGGTGTCGCTGCCGATGGCACGCCCGGCAATCATCGCCGGGCTCAGTCTGGCGCTGATGGAGGCGCTGGCCGACTTCGGCGCGGTGGCGGTGTTCAACTACGACACCTTCACTACCGCCATCTACAAGGCCTGGTTCGGCTTTTTCGACCTGCAGTCGGCGGCGCAGCTGGCGTCGATGCTGCTCGGCTTGGTGCTGCTGGCACTGCTGCTGGAGCGCCGCTTCCGTCA
>JANTHH010000057.1 GCA_024762485.1 Chromatiales bacterium | reverse complement strand
CCGAGGAAAAGGACAAGGCCGAGAGCCGCACCATCTTCAAGCGGCTGCACAACCTCGACCAGAACGTGGCCCAGGTCGAGACCGCCATCCGTTGCGGCGACGGGCAGGTCCGTACCATTTCCTGGTCGCACACCCGTCTCAAGGACGAGGGTGGCGTGAACAGCACCATACTGTCCGTCGGGCTTGATCTCAGCGGCACCCGCGAGGCCGAGCAGAAGCTGGCCTGGCTGGCCGATCACGACGAGCTGACCGGCCTGTACAACCGCCGCCGTTTCCAGGAAGAGGTCAGCCAGGCCATCGAGGACGCCAGCCGCAACAGCCTCACCGGCGCCCTGCTATATCTCGATCTGGACAAATTCAAATACGTCAACGACACCAGTGGCCACCAGGCCGGCGACCACGTGCTGAAGGTCATTGCCGACAAGCTCAAGGGCTCACTCAGCAGCCGCGACGTGGTGGCGCGCATCGGTGGTGACGAGTTCGCCATCATCCTTTACGACACCACGGCGGATGAGGCCCGGCAGCGGGCAGAGCAACTCATCGAGGCCCTTGGCAAGATGGTGATCCGGCTGCACGATCACCAGCACCGGATCACCGCCGGCATCGGCATCGTCCTGTTCCCGCTGCAGGGCAGTTCTGTCTACGAACTGATGGCAAATGCCGATCTCGCGATGATCCAGGCCAAGGAGAAGGGCCACGGCCGTATCCACCTGTTCTCCGAGGACGAGCAGGCCAAGGAACAGATGCAGCAACTGGTGACCTGGAAGCATCACATCGAACAGGCGCTGATGGAAAACCGCTTCGTCTTCCATTACCAGCCCATCCTCAACATCAAGGACGGCACGGTTTCGCACTACGAGGCCCTGCTGCGGATCGTCGATGCCGACGGCACCATCCACCCGCCGGGGAAATTCATCGGCGTGGCAGAGCAGACCGGCCTGATAAGGGACATCGACCGCCATGTGATGATCGAGGGCATCAAGGCGCTTGCGGATTGGTCACGCCGCGGGCAGCCGGCGACCATCGCGCTGAACCTGTCCGGCACCATCATGGACTCGGTCGATCTGCTGCCACTATTGCAGCAGCAGATCCGCGACAGCGGGGTCGATCCGCAGCGGATCATCTTCGAGGTCACCGAGACCGCCGCCGTTGTCGACCTGGACGCGGCACAACACATGATGCGGGAAATGAAACGCCTCGGCTGCCGCTTCGCCCTCGACGACTTCGGCGTCGGCCTCTCGTCCTTCAGCTACCTGCAGAACCTGCCGGTGGACTACATCAAGATCGATGGCAGCTTCATACGCGATATCGTCAACAGCCGGGACAACCAGCTGTTCGTGCAGGCACTGGTCCAGGTCGCGCGTGGCTCGGGCAGGCTGACAGTGGCGGAATTCGTCGAGGACGAGCCCACGCTGGAACTGCTCCGCCGGCTGGATGTGGACTTCGCCCAGGGCTATCACATCGGCCGGCCCGCCCCCCGGTTGCTAGATGACACGTCGCACACCAAGGTGGTGCCGTTTCCCGCCAACCGCAGTCAGTCGTGAAACAGCCGCAGGCCCACGCCCCGGGGGTTGAGGTGGGTCACCAGCGCGCGGCGGCGATGCAGCCGCACCAGCCGCCCGCTCCCGGCGACCAGCACCAGCTCCAGGGTCATGCCACCCGACAGCCCGCCGAGCACATCGGCATCGAGCTCCAGGAACAGGCCCTCGGCACTGTGATTGGTTGAGCGAAAGCGCCTGGCACCCCAGCCGGCGAGATACAGTTCGGCGTTTGCCGCATAACGTCTGCGGGACCGTCGTTCTGGATTGCTGTGGACCTTCACCGGCAACACCCCCTTTGTAGAAGATGGTACCAGCCAGCCGCGGTGGATTTGGGAACGAGAGGCAGTAATCTCAGAGCAGCTGCTGCAGGGCGCCGAGCAAGGCGTCGTTCTCCTCCGGCCGGCCGACGGTCAGGCGCAGGCAGTCCTGCAGCAGCGGATGGGCACCGTGCAGATTCTTCACCAGCACGCCCCGTTCCTTCAGGCCCTCGAACAGCGCGGGTGCCCGGCCCGCCGGCACACGCACGAGGATGAAATTTGCCGCCGACGGATAAGGGGACAGCCCCGGCAGACGCGCCAGTGCCTGCTGCAGGCGTTCGCGCTCGGCACGGATGTCGGCGGTCTGGGCGTCGAACACCGCTTGGTGGCGCAGGGCGAATTCCGCACTCGCCTGGGTCAGCACATTGATGTTGTAGGGCAGGCGGACCTTGTCGAACTCGGCGAGCCAGGCGGGGGGACCCGCCAGCAGCCCGAGCCGCAGGCCGGCCAGACCCATCTTGGAGACCGTGCGCATCACCACCAGGTTGTCGTGACGCCCCAGCTCCGCCATGTAGCTCTGGTCGGTAAAGGGCGCGTAGGCCTCGTCGATCACCACCAGCCCGGGGGCGGCGGCGATCACCTGCGCCAGCGCCTTGCGGTCGAACAGGTTGCCGGTGGGGTTGTTCGGGTAGGCCAGGAACAACACCGCCGGGCGGGTGTCGGCGATGGCCTGCAGCAACGCCGCCAGGTCGAGCGAGAAGTCGTCCGCGCGCAGCGGCACGCCGGTATAACGCATGCCGCAGAAACTGGCGATCATGCGGTACATGACGAAACCGGGCTCCACCGACAGCAGGGTCCGGTCGGGGCCGGCCACCGCCATGGCGATCATCTGGATGATCTCGTCCGAGCCGTTGCCCAGCAGTACCGCCATGTCGTCCGGGATCGCCATGGAGCGGCGCAACTGTGTCACCAGACCGCTGGCATGGGGGTCGGGATAACGGTTGAGGTCGGTGTCGCGCAACAGCGCCGCCCACTCGTCCCGCAGCGCGTCCGGCCAGGTATAGGGATTCTCCATGGCGTCCAGCTTGATCAGGCCCCGGGCGTCGGGCACGTGATAGGGGGACAGCGCCCGGATCTCCGGGCGCACCCATTGCTCGACCAGGCCTTGCGCAGGATCTGCCACGGCGGGATCAGTCCTCGTCCCCGGCCCGGTATTCGGCCGAACGGGCGTGGGCAGTCAGTCCCTCGCCGCGGGCCAGCACCGAGGCGGTGCGGCCAAGGGTGCGGGCGCCGGCAGCCGAGACCATGATCAGGCTGGAGCGTTTCTGGAAGTCGTACACCCCCAGCGGCGAACTGAAACGCGCGGTGCGCGAGGTGGGCAGCACGTGATTCGGGCCGGCGCAGTAATCGCCCAGCGGCTCGGAGGTGTAGCGGCCCATGAAGATGGCACCGGCATGACGGATGCGCGGGGCCATCGCCTGTGGCTCTGCCACCGACAGCTCGAGATGCTCCGGGGCGATGAAGTTGGCCACCTCGACGGCCTCGTCGAGGTCGGCACAGGTGATCAGCGCGCCGCGCTCGCGCAGCGCGGTGGCGATGATCTCGCTGCGCTCCATGGTCGGCAGCAGCCGATCGATGCTCGCCTCCACCGCGGCCATGAATGCCGCATCCGGACACAGCAGGATGGACTGGGCGTCCTCGTCATGCTCGGCCTGTGAGAACAGGTCCATGGCCACCCAGTCAGGGTTGGTGGCGCCGTCGCAGATCACCAGGATCTCCGATGGCCCGGCCACCATGTCGATGCCCACCTGGCCGAACACCGCACGCTTCGCTGTGGCGACATAGATGTTGCCAGGACCGACGATCTTGTCCACCGGCGGCACCGATTCGGTGCCATAGGCCAGTGCAGCCACGGCCTGGGCACCACCCACCGCGAACACCCTGTCGGCACCGGCGATGTGGGCGGCGGCCAGCACCAGCTCGTTAAGCTGGCCCTGCGGTGTCGGCACCACCATGATCAGCTCGGCAACGCCGGCAACCTTGGCGGGGATGGCATTCATCAGTACCGAGGACGGATAGGCCGCCTTGCCACCGGGCACGTAGAGCCCCACCCGGTCCAACGGGCTGACCTGCTGGCCAAGCAGGGTGCCGTCCGCATCGGTGTAGTCCCAGCCCGCCAGCTTCTGCCGTTCGGCATAGGCGCGGATACGATCCGCTGCGTGCTCCAGTGCCTCGCGCTGGTCGCCGGGGATGGCGTCGTAGGCCTGTGCCAGTCGTGACAGCGGGATCGCCAGATCCGTGGCGTTCTCCGCCTGCCAGCCATCGAAGCGGTTGGTGTAGTCGATCAGCGCCGCATCGCCATGGGCGCGGATATCGGCAATCACCGCGTCAACCGTGTCGTTGACGGCGGTGTCGGACACCGAATCCCAGGCCAGCAGGGCATCCAGGCGGGCCTGGAAATCGGCCTCTGAGGTATTGAGTTTGCGGATCTCGGCCATGTTCTCTGCTCCGGGCGGTCAGCCCTTTTCCACCACGCTGCGCAACTCCTCGACCAGCTCGCTGAGGGTGGCATGCTTCATCTTCCAGGAGGCCTTGTTGACCACCAGGCGCGAGCTGATGTCGTGCATGTGCTCCAGGGTCACCAGGCCGTTGGCCTTCAGCGTGTTGCCGGTCTCGACCAGATCGACGATCAGGTCGGAGAGGCCGACGATGGGCGCCAGCTCCATGGAGCCGTACAGCTTGATGATCTCCACCTGCTGGCCCTTGGCGGCAAAGTGATCCCTGGCGGCGCGCACATACTTGGTGGCAATGCGCAGGCGCCGCGCCGCGAGGTCGGCATCAGGAAAACCCGCGACCCACATGCCGCACTTGGCGATCTGCAGGTCCAGCGGCTCGTACAGGCCGTCGCCGCCGTGCTCCATCAGCGTGTCCTTGCCGGTCACGCCCAGGTCTGCCGCCCCCCACTGCACGTAGGTGGGCACATCGGTGGCGCGGATCAACACCAGCTTGACGTTGTCGTGGTTGGTATCGAGGATCAGCTTGCGGGTGGTGTCCGGGTCGTCCACGGGCTCGATACCGGCGGCCTTCAGCAGCGGCAGGGTGTCCTTGAAGATCCGCCCCTTGGAGAGGGCAATGGTCAGCGGGGTGTGAAAATTCATGTCGGTATCCGCATCGCTCAGCTGGGCACCCGACGGATGCACGCGCCCAGTCCGGCAAGTTTTTCCTCGATATTCTGATAGCCCCGGTCGATGTGATAGATCCGGTCTACCAGGGTGTCGCCATCCGCCACCAGGCCGGCCAGCACCAGGCTGGCGGAGGCGCGCAGGTCGGTGGCCATCACCGGCGCTCCGGTCAGGCGCTCGACGCCGCTGCAGATGGCGGTATTGCCCTCCAGTTTGATCCTCGCCCCCATGCGCTGCATCTCCTGCACGTGCATGAAACGGTTCTCGAACACCGTCTCGGTGATGGTGCCGACACCCTCGGCCACCGCGTTGAGGGCGGTGAACTGGGCCTGCATGTCGGTGGGGAAGGCCGGATAGGGGGCGGTGTGGATATCCACCGCCTTGGGGCGGCGGCCCTGCATGTCGAGCTCGATCCAGTCCTCGCCCAGTTCGATGACCGCACCCGCCTCGCGCAGCTTCGCCAACACCGCGTCGAGCAGGGTGGGGTCGGTGTCGCGCACCCGCACCCGACCGCGGCTGATCGCCGCCGCCACCAGAAAGGTGCCGGTCTCGATGCGGTCGGGCAGCACCTGGTAGTCGGTGCCATGCAGACGGTCCACACCCTCGATCACCAGGCGGTCGCTGCCGGCACCGCGCACCTTGCCGCCCATGGCGTTGATGAAATTGGCCAGGTCCACCACCTCGGGCTCACGCGCGGCGTTCTCGATCACACTGGTGCCTTCCGCCAGGGCCGCGGCCATCATCAGGTTCTCGGTACCGGTGACGGTGATCAGGTCCATGACAATGCGCGCACCCTGGAGGCGCTTGGCGCGGGCGCGGATGTATCCCGCCTCGACCTCCACCTCGGCGCCCATGGCGCGCAGCCCGTCGATATGCAGATTGACCGGGCGTGAGCCGATGGCGCAACCACCCGGCAGCGACACGTCGGCACGACCGAAGCGGGCCAGCAGCGGCCCCAATACCAGGATCGAGGCACGCATGGTCTTGACCAGTTCATAGGGTGCGGAGAACTCGGTGATGGTATTGGCATCCACCTCGATGCCCATGTCCTCGGTCACCGTCAGCTGCACACCCATGCGGCCCAGGAGTTCCATGGTGGTGGTGATGTCATGCAGGTGCGGGATATTGCCCACCGACACCGGGCCATCGGCCAGCAGGGTGGCGGTAAGGATCGGCAATGCGGCGTTCTTCGCCCCGGAGATGCGCACGTCGCCCGAGAGGGGCCCGCCACCGGTGATGATCAGTTTATCCATGGATCCCTGGCAGGCCCTGCCCGCGTGCACCAAAAGGCGGCAATGATAAAGAAAAAACGCCCGCGGAGGGAACCCGTTGGCTCAATCGGCCCCCGTCCCGGGCAGCAAGGCGCGGGCATTGTACATGGCGGCAATCTCGTAGATGACCTCCGGGATGCCCCGCAGGTCAAGAGGCACGCGCCGTCGCTGCGCCACTTCAATGGCCTCGAGCAGCAGCACCAGCCCGGCGCTGTTGGCTGAGTCGACGCCCGCCAGATCGAGCGTCAGCTCGCCCTCGGCCATGCGCTGCTCGATCTGGCGCCACAACGCCGGCACGGTCTGGAAATCCAGCGTCCCGGCGACCCGGCAGACCGGTCCGCCGGCCTCGCATTCCAGACTCGCGCTCACTGTTCCTGCTTGGCGTTGTTCTCGGCCAGCTGCTGGATCAGTCCGTCCACCCCGTTGCGACGGATGGTGCTGGCGAAACTGCTGCGATAATTGGCCACCAGGCTGACGCCGTCGATGATCACATCGTAGATCTTCCAGGCGCCCTCGGAGGTCCGGTAGGCGCGGTAATTGATGGGCACCGGCGGCCCGCCGTTGACCTGGTTGATACGGGTGGCCACCACGACATCGGCATCACCCGGCTGCATGCGCAGGGGCAGGTATTCGATCTGCTGACCCGAATAATTCAGCAGTGAGGAGGCATAGGTGCGCACCAGCATCTTGCGGAACTCGTCGGCGATGCGCTGGCGCTGTGCCTCGTCCGCCTTGCGCCAGTAGCGCCCCATGGCGATCTGCGCCATGCGGTAGAAATCCGCATGGGGGACGATATATTGCTGCACCAGGGCATACAGCCCGCTGGTGTCCCGCTCCAACTCGTCCTTGTGGGCGGTGACCTCGGACAGCACCTTGTCTGCGGTCGTCTTGATCATCGCCTGCGGATCTTCGTCGGCGGCCCACGCCGGCACGGCCAGCAGCAGGGCCAGGCAACATCCCATCAATCGTGTCATTTCGCGCCCTCCTGGGCCTTGCTGTAGATGAACTGCCCGATCACGTCCTCGAGCACCAGCGCCGACTGGGTCAGCCGGATCTCCATACCCGCTTTCAACATGTTCTCGCTGCCGCCCGGATCCAGCCCCAGATACTGCTCGCCGAGCAGCCCGGCGGTGAGGATCTTGGCGATGGTGTCGTCCGGGATCCGGTCGAACTGGTTGTAGATCGACAGGGTGACCACCGCCTGATAATCCTCCTGGTCGTAGCCGATACCGGTCACCCGCCCGACCTCGACGCCCGCCATGGTCACCGGCGCCTTCACCTTGAGACCGCCGATGTTGTCGAAATGCGCCTTGACAGGATAGCCCTCACTGCCGCTGATGGTGCCCAGGTTGCTGACCTGCATGGCGAGGAAGAACAGCGCCACCATGCCCGCGGCCATGAACAGCCCCACCAGGATCTCGATTTGTCTTGTTTTCATGGGATCGGCCCAGCTTCCGGTTTGTTCCCGCGCCTCAGGAAAACATCAGCGCGGTAAGAATGAAATCCAGCCCCAGCACCGCCAGCGAGGAATGCACCACGGTGCGGGTGGTGGCGCGGCTGACGCCCTCCGAGGTGGGCACGCAGTCGTAGCCCTGGAAGACGGCGATCCAGGTGCAGACCACCCCGAACACCACGCTCTTGATGATGCCGTTGACGATATCCTCCCGCCAATCCATCTGCGACTGCATCTGCGCCCAGTAGGTGCCGTCATCGACGCCGAGCAGGCCGACACCGACAAACCAGCCGCCCTCGACACCGAGCATGCTGAACATCGCCGCCAGCAGCGGCATGGCGAGGATACCCGCCAGCAGCCGCGGCGTCAGCACGCGCCGCACCGGGTCGACCGCCATCATCTCCAGGCCGGAGAGCTGCTCGGTCGCCTTCATCAGGCCGATCTCCGCACTCAGCGCCGATCCGGCGCGGCCGGCGAACAGCAGGGCGGTGACCACCGGCCCCAGTTCCCGCACCAGGGAGGCCGCCACCATGACACCGAGCGCCGACTCGGCACCGAAGCGCGAGAGTATGTAATGCCCCTGCAGACCCAGCACCATGCCGACGAACAGCCCGGAGACGACGATGATGAGCACGGTGAGCACGCCCACCGAGTACAGCTGGTCCACCAGCAGCCGCGGACGGCGCAGCAGGTCGCCGATGCCCAGCAGCATGCCCAGCAGCAGCAGGTGCGCACGCCCGAGCCGTTGCAACGAGGCGATGCCGCCGCGGCCCAGTGTCGCCAGCAGGTCGATCATGCGCCCTCCCCCATGAGGTCCGCTGCCAGTGGCGGTGCATCCATATGGAAAGGCACCGGACCGTCGGGCAGGCCATGCATGAACTGGCGCGTCCACTCACCACCCTCTTCCAGCAGCTGCTGTGGCGGGCCGGACTCGATCACCTGCCCGCCCGAGATGATATAGACCAGGTCGGAGATGGCGGCGGCCTCCTGCACGTCGTGGGAGACCAGCAGGCTGGTCAGCTTCGCCGCGTCGTTGAGCTCCCTGATCAGCTTCACCAGCACCCCCATGGAGATGGGATCCTGCCCGGTGAAGGGCTCGTCGTACATGATCATCATCGGGTCGAGTGCGATGGCCCGCGCCAGCGCCACCCGCCGCGCCATGCCACCGGACAGTTCGGCGGGCATCAGGCCGGCGGCGCCACGCAGCCCCACTGCCTCCAGTTTCAGCAGCACCAGCTTGCGGATCATCGAGTCTGTCAGCCGGGTGTGCTCCCGCAACGGGAATGCGACATTCTCGAACACGCTCAGGTCGGTCAACAACGCCCCGCTCTGGAACAGCATGCCCATGCGCATGCGCAGCCTGAACAGTGCGCCGCGGGAAAGCCGGTGCACGTCCTGGCCGTCCACCTCGATGCTTCCCGCCTCGGGCCGGAGCTGCCCACCGATGAGCTTGAGCAGGGTGGTCTTGCCGGTGCCGCTGGGCCCCATGATGGTGGTGACCTGGCCACGCGGTATGTCCATGTCCACGCCGTCGAAGATCACCCGTGTGCCGCGACGGAAACGCAGGCCGCGGATGCGTACCAGGCTCGATGTTCCGGGGTCGGTATCGCTCATCGTTGGACGGAATCGCGGCTCATGGAAGGAGACCCGGCATTCTCGGGGCCACCCCGGCGGCAGTCAAGCAAGACCCAGCATTTCGCTGAGCAGCCGCAGTTCCGCCACCTGGGCCGGCTGCACCCCTGTGCCGCTGACAATGAGGTCGTGACGCGCATCATCGCCCAGCAGGGGTTGCAGGGCTGTCAGTTGCGCCCGCTGGGCCCGCAGGTCCAGGCCGGCGATATCGAGCTGGCACAACCGCCGCCCCGTGGCATCGCGCCAGCAGGGAATAGCGGCATCCTCGGCCGGCCACATCGCCATGGGCCCCGCCTCGCCGGCCGGCAGCAGCAGGCCGCCGAGGGTGTCGCCGAACACCGCCTGCAGCTCAGCCTGCCGGGCCTGCGAGACCCCCCCGGCCTGCAGATAGAAGCGGAAGTCCTCCCCCACCGACGCAGCCCAGCCGGCCCAGATCGCCGGGTCCGCTGCCTGCCAGTCCCTGGGCGCCAGCAGCAGGCAGTCGAACTCGTTGCTGTAGTAGTCCATCCGCCAGTCGGCGGGCAGATCATGGGGGAAATAGTCAGCTGCCCAGGGGGCATCCAGCCCGCCGGCCAGGCCAACACCCAGGTGGCGGGCGGCGATGCTATTCTCTGCGGTCATGTCCTCTGTACCGAGCTGCGAAGATGGCTGACATTCTACCCTTTCGCCGCCCCAGCGCGGCACAGAAACACCGTGGCAACACCCTCTGCCGCCAGGGCCACCACAAGTGGCAGGTCGATCAACGTCAGGTCTTCGATGTCAAGCAGGGTCGCCTGGTCACCCGCTACCGCTGCAGCCGCTGCGGCGCGACCCGCAATCGGGCGGAGTGAGCCACCGCTTGCACAGACGGCGGGGGCTTTGAAAGAATGCAGGCCCTTTCCGAGCCATGACACCCCATGCTGCTGCCCTCACTGGCCATACTCGCAGGCTTCGCCTTCCTGATCTGGGGCGCTGACCGCTTCGTCCTCGGCGCCGCCGCCATCGCCCGCAACCTGGGTGTCTCGCCCCTGCTGATCGGGCTGACTGTGGTGGGCTTCGGCACCTCGGCGCCGGAGGTACTGGTGGCGGGGACGGCAGCCCTGCAGGGCAATCCGGGACTGGCGGTGGGCAACGCCATCGGCTCGAACATCGCCAACATCGGCCTGATCCTCGGTGCCACGGCGCTGGTCACGCCCCTGCTGGTGCATTCGGACACCGTGCGCAAGGAATACCCCCTGCTGATGGTGATCTCCTTCGCCAGCCTGCTGCTGGTGATCGACGGCAATCTGTCCAGGGTCGATGGCCTGATCCTGCTGGGCGGGCTGGTGGTGGCCCTGATCTTCCTGGTGCGCATCGGCCTGGCCCGCAAGGCCGGCGATCCGCTGACCGATGAATTCGATGCCGAGATCCCCACCGGCATACCCACCGGGAGGGCCCTGCTGTGGTTCCTGGTCGGACTGGTCGTGCTGATCGCCAGTTCCAAGCTGCTGGTGTGGGGCGCGGTGGACACGGCCCGTTATTTTGGTGTCAGCGACCTGGTGATCGGCCTCACCATCGTCGCCATCGGCACCAGCCTGCCGGAACTGGCGGCCGCCATCGCCAGCGCCCTGAAGGGGGAGCACGACCTGGCCATCGGCAACGTGATCGGCTCCAACATCTACAACCTGCTGGCGGTGCTCAGCCTGCCCGGTCTGCTGGCGCCCACCGCCCTGGCGCCGGAGGTGATCAACCGTGACATGCCCACCATGCTGGTGCTGACCACGCTGCCGCTGGCGATCCTGTTGATCAATCGCCAGCAGAAGATCAATCGCATCGAGGGGGCATTGCTGCTGCTCGCCTTCATCGCCTACCAGGGCTGGATCTATCTCGATGCCGTGGAGGGCATGCACGCATGAGTGAACACCCCGCCGAAGAACTGGAACGCCTGCAGCGGCTCGGCCGCGCGGTGGTCGACACCGAGGCCGAGGCGATCGCCGCGCTGCGCGCACGCATCGACCGCGAATTCGCCCGCGCCTGCCTGTTCATGCTGGACTGCCAGGGGCGGGTGGTGGTCACCGGCATGGGAAAATCCGGTCATATTGCCAACAAGATCGCTGCCACCCTGGCCAGCACCGGCACCCCGGCCTTCTTCGTTCATCCCGGCGAGGCCAGCCATGGCGACCTCGGCATGATCACGCCGAACGACGTGGTGCTGGCACTATCCAACTCGGGCGAGACCGGCGAGATTACCTCCATCATCCCGCTGATCAAGCGCATGGGTGTGCCGCTGATCAGTCTCACCGGCAACCCGGCCTCCACCATGGCCCGCGAGGCCGACGTCAGCCTCGACGTGGGCGTCGCCAAGGAAGCCTGCCCACTCGGGCTGGCCCCCACCGCCAGCACCACCACGGCCCTGGTGATGGGCGACGCCCTCGCGGTGGCCCTGCTGGAGGCACGGGGCTTCACCGCGGAGGACTTCGCCCTCTCCCATCCCGGCGGCAGCCTGGGGCGTCGGCTGCTGCTGCACGTGCGCGACATCATGCACAGCGGCGCACAGATCCCGCAGGTGACCCGCAACGCCCAGTTGCGGGACGCACTGATGGAGATGACGGCCAAGGGCCTGGGCATGACCGCAATCACCGACGCCGACAACCGCGCGGTCGGTATCTTTACCGATGGCGATCTGCGGCGCACCCTGGACCGGGGTCTGGACATCCACACCAGCCCGGTGGCAGAGGCGATGACACCTGGCGGGGTCAGTATCCGCCCCGAACGCCTCGCCGCCGAGGCGCTGAAGGTAATGGAAGAGAACAAGATCAATGCCCTGCTGGTGACGGATCAGGACGGCCACCTGGAAGGGGTGCTGAACATGCACGACCTGTTGCGTGCGGGTGTGGTCTGAGAGGCCACCTGGACGACGAATAAGGACGGATACAGATGCAGGATCTCTACGCCAAGGCGAGACAAATCAAGCTGGTCATCTTCGACGTCGACGGGGTGCTCACCGATGGCAGCCTGTTCCTCGGCGACGACGGCCAGGAATACAAGGCCTTCAACTCCAAGGATGGCCACGGCATGAAGATGCTGCAGGCCAGTGGCGTGGCCATCGCCATCATCACCGGCCGCACCTCCGAGGTGGTGCGCATCCGCATGAGCAGCCTGGGCATCGCCCATGTCTACCAGGGCAAGGCGGAAAAGCTGCCCGCCTACGAGGAACTCAAGGACGAGCTGGGGCTGAGCGACACACAGATCGCCTATGTCGGTGACGACGTGGTCGACCTGCCGGTGATGACCCGCGTGGGTCTGGCCATCAGCGTGCAGGACGGGCACGGCCTGACCAAGCAGCATGCCCACTGGGTGACCCCCTCCGGCGGCGGCCGCGGTGCGGCGCGCGAGGTCTGCGAGATGCTGATGGACGCCCAGGGCACCCTCGGCGATGCGCTGGCCGATTATCTTGATTGAGCGCATCGGCCGGGGCCGCCTGGCGGCGCTGGTATTGATCGTGCTTGCCGCGGTGAGCTGGCAGCTGGCACGGCAGTCGCCGCCGGCGACCGCACCGCCCCCGGTCACCGGCGGCGAAAGACTCCCTGATTTCTACGTCAAGGGCCTGCAGCTGACCACCACCGACGCCGAGGGCCGCCCGACCCGCCAGCTGAGTGCTGGTGAGCTGCGCTACTTCCGCCAGGATGGCAGCACCGAGTTGAGCGACGCCTATCTCCGCCTGCCGAACGATCAGGGCGCACCGTGGGAGATCCGCGCGGCCGCCGGCGAGGTCCTCGAAGATGGCGGGCTGGTGCTGTTGCACGGACC
>JANTHH010000056.1 GCA_024762485.1 Chromatiales bacterium | reverse complement strand
TCGTCATGGGCCTGCTGGATCAGCATCTGCAGCTCCACCACCTCTTTCACCGAGCTGATCATCGGCAGCATGATCTGCAGGTTGTCGAGCCCGATGGCGGCGCGCAGCATGGCGTGGATCTGGGTGAGGAAGATCTCCGGGTGATCCAGTGAGATGCGCACCCCGCGCCAGCCGAGAAAGGGATTCGACTCGGCGATGGGGAAATAGGGCAGCGGCTTGTCACCGCCGATATCGAGGGTCCGCAGCACCACCGGCCGGCCACGGAAGGCCTGGAGCACCCGGCGGTAATTCTTCACCTGGACCTTCTCGCCAGGGAAACGGTCCCGCACCATGAAGGGCAGCTCGGTGCGGTACAGCCCCACCCCCTCGGCTTCCTCCAGCGCTCCCCCCCCGGTCTCGTTGACCAGGCCGGTATTCAGCAACAGCGGCACATGGACACCCTCCGAGGTCTCCGACGGCAGGCCGCGGATCGCCTCCAGGTCGGCAGACAACTCCCGCTCCTCTGCCAGCAGGCGGCGGTATTCGTTCTGCACCACCTCGGCCGGCGAGACATAGACCCGTCCCCGGTAGCCGTCGACGATCACCTCGCGGCCATCGAGCCGGCCGACCGGCAGGTCCTTGATGCCCATCACCGCGGGCACCCCCATGCCACGGGCGAGGATGGCCACGTGGGACGAGTTGGAGCCGGTAGCAGAGATGATCGCTGCCAGCTTCTCCTTTGGCACCTCGGCCAGCTGCAGGGCGCTGACGTCATCGCCCACCAGGACGGTGGCATCGGGAAAACTCGGCGGGGCGGCCGCATCGCACAGCAGGTAGCGCAGGACACGGCGCCCGAGGTCGCGGACATCCGAGGCCCGCTCGCGCATATAGGCGTCATCCATGGCGTCGAACACCTTGGCGTGACGCTGGATGGTCTCGCGCAGCGCCCCCGGTGCCCACTGCCCCTGGTGGATACGCTCGATGGTATGGGCGACCAGCTGGTCGCTGCCCAGCATCAGCAGCAGGGCGTCGAAGAGGGCATGATCCTCCGCCGGCAGATCATCGGACAGGCTGTCGCGCAGCTTGCGCAGATCCTCCTCCACCGCCGCGACGGCGGTACGGAAGCTGTCCTCCTGCACCGCGATGTCCTCTACCTGGCGATCCGGGATACCCTCCAGATCCGCCTGGCAGTAGGCCACCATGGCCTGCCCCATGGCCACACCGGAGCTGCCGGCCAGCCCCGACAGGTAGCGATCAAGCGGCTGGCCATCGCCGGCGAGATCGGCGAGTTCACCGATGGCACGGGCATGGGTGATGGCACCGGCCAACTGGGCAGCGAGGGTGAAGAGGAAGGTCAGTTCGTCATCGTTGAACTCGCGCCGCTCGCGCTGGCGGACCACCACCACCCCCAGCACCTTGCGGTTCTGGATGATGGGAACGCCGAGGAAGCCATAAAAATCGCCTTCGCCGGTCTCGGTCACCCGTAGGTAGCGCGGGTGGGCAGGGGCATCGGGCAGGTTCAGTGGCTCCGCGCGCTCGGCCACCCACCCCACCAGTCCGCGGCCCATGGGCAAGGTGACCTTGCCCACCGCCTCCTGACGCAGGCCCTCGGTGGCCATCAGCACATGGGCGCGACTCTCGTGGTTGGTCAGGTAGACCGAGCAGACGTCCGCCTTCACCGCCTGCTTGACGCTGACCACCAGCAGCCGCAGCGCCTCGCTCAGGTTGGGTGCGGTGTTGACGTAGTGGACGATCCGGTGAAGGGTCTCGAGCATGCCCCCACTCACACCGTCCAGGATCCGGGCGCAGCCCTGACCGGGGAGGGGGACGATTGCCGACTTTGCAGCACGTTCTAGCGCCTGCGCTGGCTGGCGGGTTTGTGACCGTCGTCCCGTGCCGGCACACCATCCGGGAACAACAGCGGTGCCAGTTCCTCCAGGGCCCGTTCGTAGACCTTGCGCTTGAAGTAGATCACCTCGCGCAACGGCTGCCAGTATTTCACCCAACGCCAGTGGTCGAACTCGGGCTTGTCGAAACGATCGAGACAGAAATCGGTCTCGTCACAGCGGACCCGCAGCAGGAACCAGCGCTGTTTCTGACCGATGCAGATGGGGTGGGAATGACGGCGGATATAGCGCTTCGGCAGCCGGTAGCGCAGCCATTTGCGGGTGCTGCCGATAATTTCCACCTGATGAGGCTTCAGTCCGACCTCCTCTTCGAGCTCGCGATACATCGCCTGCTCAGGGGTCTCGTCCTCGTTGATGCCACCTTGAGGAAACTGCCAGGCATTCTGACCAATGCGCCGCCCCCAGAACAATTGGTCCTGGTCGTTGCAGAGGATGATGCCTACATTCGACCTGAAGCCGTCGGAGTCAATCACGGATCGGTACATGGTGGATTTCAGTTGTCACCATTCTTTCACACCGCTGCCAAATGCTGCAAGCAAAGCTAGATAACCTACTGCTAATACTGGATTAATTCGGGTATATTGCGGTTTTCCACAGGACTTGCTGACATGGCCCTCGCACTCTTCGATCTCGACAACACCCTGCTCGCCGGCGACTCGGACTACCTCTGGGGTGTCCACCTCGCCGAGATCGGCGTGGTCGACCCGCGGGAGCATCACCTGGCCAACGAGCAGTTCTACCGCGACTACCAGGAGGGCCGGCTCGACATCATGGCCTTCCTCGCCTTCGCCCTGCGGCCGCTGGCCGAGAACGACCCGGCGGACCTGCTGCGCTGGCGCGAGGAATTCCTGCGCCGCAGGATCGACCCCATCATCACGCCTGCCGCCCGCGCACTGGTTGAAAAGCACCGCGCCGCCGGCGACACCCTGCTGGTGATCACCGCCACCAACAGCTTCGTCACCGCCCCCATTGCCGAACGCTTCGGCATCCCGCACCTGATCGCCACCGAGCCGGAGCAACACGAGGGTCGATTCACCGGCCGGGTCGCGGGCACACCCAGCTTCCGCGAGGGCAAGGTGGAGCGACTGCAGCAGTGGCTGGACCAGCATGGCCAGGGGCTGGACGGCGCCTGGTTCTACAGCGATTCCCACAACGACCTGCCCCTGCTGCAGCGGGTGGACAACCCGGTGGCAGTGGACCCCGACGAGACCCTCGCCCGCCACGCCCGACAGCATCACTGGCCCGTCATCAGCCTGCGCGACCATGACCAGGCCGACACACCCGCTGCTTAGTCGCGGACTGCCGACGCTGCTGGCATTGCTGCTGGCCGCACTGGCCGGCCTGCTGTTCACGCTGACCCAGGGCAGTACAGACATCCCGCTTGCCCGCATCTGGCAACTGCTCTGGCACGACGACGGCAGCGTCGAGCACCTGATCATTCACCAGCTGCGCCTGTCGCGCGGGCTGAGTGCCTTCGCAGTGGGCGGCCTGCTGGCGCTGGCCGGCGCCCTGATGCAGGTGCTGCTGCGCAATCCCCTGGGCGACCCTTATGTGCTCGGCGTGTCGGGCGGGGCAGCCAGCGCAGTCCTCGCCGCCATGCTGCTGGGTCTGCCCGTCTTCTGGCACCCGCCGCTGGCCTTCGGCGGCGCCCTGTTCAGCATGCTGTTGGTGTTCTCGTTGGCACGTCGCGGCAACTGGACCGGAAACCGTCTGCTGCTGACCGGGGTGGTGGTGGCGGCCGGCTGGTCAGCGCTGATCAGCTTCGTCCTCAGCCTCAGCCCGCCGGTGCGACTGCCCGGCATGCTTTTCTGGCTGATGGGGGACCTCAGCGATGCACCCCCGCCAGGGCCCGGCCTGCTGCTGCTGCTGCTCGGCCTGTTGATCGGACTGGGCCTCGCGCGCGATCTCAACCTCGGCAGCCAGGGCGAGCTGCGTGCACGCTCGCTGGGGGTGGACACGCGACGGCTGCAGTGGCTGGTCTACGGTCTCGCCTCGCTGCTCACCGCCGTGGCGGTCAGCCTCGCCGGCGCGGTGGGCTTCATCGGCCTCGTCGCTCCCCACCTGGTCAGGCTGCTGGCCGGCAGCGACCACCGTATCGTGCTGCCCGGCGCCGTGCTGCTCGGCGGCACCCTGCTGACCGCTGCGGATACCCTGGCGCGCAGCATGATCGCGCCGCAGCAGCTGCCGGTGGGCGTGCTCACCGCACTGCTCGGGGTGCCGGTGTTTCTGTTCCTGCTCAACCGGCCGGCACGGGTTCGATGAGCCTGTTGCAGACAGCTGAATTGATCGTGTCCGTCCCTGGGCGGGTGCTGTGCGAGGACCTGGAGCTGCGCATCGAGCCGGGCCAGCGCTGGGCGATACTCGGGCCCAACGGCGCGGGCAAGAGCAGCCTGCTGCACACGCTGGCGGGCATCCGCGCGGCAGCCGGTGGCCGCGTGTTGAAGGAGGGCGTCGAGTTGCAGGCCCTGCCGCCCCGGGCACGTGCCCGTCATATCGGACTGATGACCCAGGACGATGAACTGGCCTTCCCCAGCACCGTACTGGAGGCGGCCCTGGCCGGGCGTCACCCCCACCTCGGACGCTGGGGCTGGGAGGGTGCCGATGACATCGCACTGGCCCGCCAGTCCCTGGCCGATGCCGGCCTTGCCGGCTGGGAACAACGCCAGGTGGACAGCCTCTCCGGCGGCGAGCGGCGGCGTCTCGCCATCGCCACCCTGCTGACCCAGCAGCCCGGCCTCGCGCTGCTGGACGAACCCAGCAACCACCTCGACCTGGGACATCAGCTGCAACTGCTCGATCTGCTGTGCGGGCGTTTTGCGGATGACCGGCATGCACTGGTGATGGTACTGCACGATATCAACCTGGCACTGCGTTTCTGCGACCATCTCCTGCTGCTGCCCGGTGACGGCAGCTGGCAGGCCGGCCCGCTCGACACACTGGCCACCACAGACCGACTTGGCCCGCTGTATGGCTGTGAACTGTTCGAGATTGAGGTCGGCCATCACAAGGCCTTCATACCCGCCGGCTAGCGAGCAGGGCCCACACACTGCAGGCTGGCACCCCAAGGTGCTCCTGAGACCTCGGGCGCGCCCGACAGCACTCTCATGCCACAAACGCCGCAAACAAAAGGGCCGCAGCCCCGAAGGACTGCGGCCCTGTTAGCGGCCCGGACGCGGTTACTGTTTCTTCAAGCCCGGCGACGCAGGGTGAGGACTGCCGGCAGACCGAAGAGGAACAGCCACAGGGTGGCGGGGACGGGAACATCCACCGAAGGACCCTGGGGTGGGGACACGTCGCCCGCCAGCATGTCGATCTTCACAGCATCATTGTAATCAGGTCCGAGTATTACCAACGCCATTGACAGTGGGCTCCAGCGCGGCGACCAGCCAGTAGCTGGATGAGACCGCTGTACCGTACGCGAAAGAACCCTATTCACCCCTCTCCCGGAGGGAGAGGGAACAAGGACTGCTGGCCACGAGCAGATCCAAGTCTCGGTTGCGTGCGGCCGCACCAAACTCAGCAATGATGGGACCTCCCGCCCCGATCACCGGAAATAAGTGAGACAGCAGTGCCCGCAACCCCTGTTGATAGGGCATCGCAGCGTCGCCCCCGGCCGCAATGGCCTGACCGATAGGCGCCATGAGCCACCCCGCCAGCGCCATGAAAAACCCCGATGGCCATCGCTGGCCCATCGGGGTGTGTCTCCTTGCTCAGTGACCTGCCCAGATCAGTCAGGCATCTACATACCTGACGATATCGGCCAGTGTAAGACCGCCCCACTTTGCGACACAGGGGTCGGGTGCCCAGTGACTGTCCTTCAGGAAGGTATCGCAGTTCACCAGCATGGTGCCGAACACCTCCATCAGTATGGCGGAGGCCACAGGGCCGAGATGATTGCCTTCACCCAGCACTGCCGCCTCACGCATCAGATAGAAAAACAGGGGGGTGTGCACCGCAGGGTCGCAGGAAAGCCCCTCGGTTGCACAATCCCAGCCTGGGATATCGCGGATCTGGTCACTGCTGATGGCAGTGATCGGGTACCCCTTGGCCTGCAGTGCCTGGGCCACTGCCTGCCCCGAGGGCAGCGCAAGGGCATAGCCACGCAGCAGGTTGCGGAACGCCAGCGAGCGGTCGTTCGCCGGGGCATTTCTGCCCACCACCGGATCCGGCATGCGGATCAGTTCATCGGCCAGCAGGTGGTCAAGCGCCTTGGATTTGGCATAAGGGTGACAGCGTTCCACCTCCAGCAGGTAACGCCAGTCGATGGTCAGTTCTGGTGGCACCTGGCCAAAGCCGAGGGTACCGAATCGCTCATCGAACAGCTCGATCACCGGGTATTCCTCGTTGGCGGGATAGGCCGAGCGCACCATGGTGTGGCCGAAGCGGTAGGCCGCCACCGAAAACTCCACCGGCATGCAGATACGGTGGCAGTGGTCGACGATATTGCAGAAGGGATAATCGCGATCTTCTGCCTCCTGACCGGCGTTGAACTCGATCTTGGGCACGGCAAAATCATAAATATCGGGGTCACATACCCGCTTCAGCAGGTCATAGAGCACGATATGTTGATAATGGAAGCGACAGTCAAGCTGTGCCTCCTCGAAGTTGGCGCCAATCATGCGCTTATTGTGAAAGCGCAGAAACAGCAACTGCAGCTGGGAGACGAAGATGTTCTCGTCGTTACGAGGGTCGCCGATCAGTGCCCTGCCCTCCTCGTTGCGTGGCACGTCCAATGGATTGGCAATGCCGTCGACCTCACTGCCTGTCAGCATCCTGCCTGGCTGGGTCTGGTCGTACATGAAGGGCATGGCCTCGGGCCCGAGACCATAGATGCAGTCCAGATCCAGCGATGCCGAGCGCAGGTTTGGCAGCTCGTTGATGGCACTGTTGGTCTGCGGCGCGCCATGCAGGTTGCTGGTGGTGTCAAGGGTGATGTCGTGATCGACGAATTGCGAGAAAAAGGTGTAGCCGGCAGGGATGCCGCTATCACCGGAAGAATTGCCGGCATCGTGCATCAGGCCACCGGGGCCACCCAGTGCCGCGGCCATGGCCTCGGCATCGCACTGGCTGACACCGCCACAATCGTCCGCCCATGACGGCAGATCGGGAAAGAGTTTGCAGAAATTGCCCAGTCGGGCATGGGAACAGCCCGCTGCCTTGGCAGTACCATGCATCGGTTTATGTTTGTTGGTCATTGCATGTCTCCTTACATCAATGAGGGGATCAGTGGCAAAAGGGCGCAACCATTGCGGCCCCAATCGCCGCAGACGCAACAAGTCTAGGCAGAACGGCGGCGACAGCTTGTAGGAATAAAGCGCATATTCGCAGCGATAAATCTGCAATTGCAGAAAACAGCCCGGCATAAAAAAAGCCCCGGCGGATGCCGGGGCTTTGTTGCGGGCAGTTGCCCTGTTGCGGATCAGGCCTTGCTGAAGGTGAGGCCGTCGCCGGCCACGTCGACCTTGATGGTCTCTCCCGGCAGGTACTTGCCCGCCAGCAGCTCCTTGGCGAGCGGGTTCTCCAGTTCGTGCTGAATGGCCCGCTTCAGGGGACGTGCACCGTAGACCGGGTCGAAGCCGGCCTCGCCGAGCTTGTCGAGCGCGGCCTCGGTGACCTCCAGCGAGAGGTCGCGTTCGGCCAGCCGCTGACGCAGGTGCTCGATCTGGATGGTGGCGATGCGGCGGATCTCCTCCTTCTGCAGTGGGTGGAACACCACCACCTCGTCCAGACGGTTGATGAACTCCGGGCGGAAGTGATCGCCGACCACCTCCATCACCGCGGTCTTCATCGCCTCGTAGTCGTTGACCCTGGCCATTTCCTGGATCAGCTGCGACCCGAGGTTGGAGGTCATGACGATGACCGTGTTGCGGAAGTCCACCGTGCGCCCCTGACCGTCGGTCAGACGACCGTCGTCGAGCACCTGCAGCAGGATGTTGAAGACATCCGGGTGGGCCTTCTCCACCTCGTCGAGCAGGATCACCGAGTAGGGCTTGCGGCGTACCGCCTCGGTCAGATAACCGCCCTCCTCGTAGCCCACGTAGCCGGGCGGCGCACCGATCAGACGCGCCACCGAGTGCTTCTCCATGAACTCGGACATGTCGATCCGCACCATGGCGTCCTCGGTGTCGAACAGGTATTCGGCCAGCGCCTTGCACAGCTCGGTCTTACCGACACCGGTGGGGCCGAGGAACAGGAACGACCCGTTGGGCCGGTTGGGATCGGAGAGCCCGGCACGGGAACGGCGGATGGCATCGGACACCACGTGGACCGCCTGGTCCTGGCCGATCACCCGGCTGTGCAGCTCGTCTTCCATGCGCAGCAGCTTCTCGCGCTCGCCCTCCAGCATCTTCGACACCGGGATGCCGGTCCACTTCGAGACCACCTCGGCGATCTCCTCGTCGCTGACCTTGTTGCGCAGCAGATGGGTCTCCTGCATCTCGGCCTGGGTCGCCATGTCGAGCTGCTTCTGCAATTCGGGGATACGACCGTACTGGATCTCGGACATGCGCTGCAGATCGCCGGCACGCCGCGCGGTCTCCATCTCCACCCGGGCGCGGTCCAGCTCTTCCTTGATGTGGGTGGTGCCCTGCAGGGCCGCCTTCTCGGACTTCCAGACCTCCTCGAGGTCGGAGAACTCGCGCTCCAGCCGGTCGATCTCTTCCTCGAGGTCGGCCAGGCGCTTCTTGGAGGCCTCGTCGGACTCCTTCTTCAACGCCTCGCGTTCCATCTTCAGCTGCACCAGGCGACGGTCGAGCTTGTCCATCTCCTCGGGCATGGAGTCGATCTCCATGCGGATCTGCGAGGCGGCCTCGTCGATCAGGTCGATGGCCTTGTCCGGCAGCTGGCGGTCGGTGATGTAACGATGCGACAGGGTGGCGGCGGCGATGATGGCCGGGTCGGTGATCTCGACACCGTGGTGCACCTCGTACTTCTCCTTCAGGCCGCGCAGGATGGCGATGGTGTCCTCGACGCTGGGCTCGTCCACGATCACCTTCTGGAAACGGCGCTCCAGGGCGGCATCCTTCTCGATGTACTGGCGGTACTCGTCCAGGGTGGTGGCGCCGACGCAGTGCAGCTCGCCCCGCGCCAGGGCGGGCTTGAGCATGTTGCCGGCATCCATCGCGCCCTCGGCCTTGCCGGCACCGACCATGGTGTGGATCTCGTCGATGAACAGGATTACCTGGCCTTCCTGCTTGGCGAGATCGTTGAGCACGCCCTTGAGCCGCTCCTCGAAGTCGCCGCGGAACTTGGCACCGGCCAGCAGTGCGCCGAGGTCGAGCGACAGCACGCGCTTGTTCTTCAGGCCCTCGGGCACCTCACCGTTGACGATGCGCTGCGCCAGACCCTCGACGATGGCGGTCTTGCCGACGCCGGGCTCACCGATCAGCACCGGGTTGTTCTTGGTGCGGCGTTGCAGCACCTGGATGGTGCGACGGATCTCGTCGTCACGGCCGATCACCGGATCGAGCTTGCCCTGCTCGGCGCGCTCGGTCAGGTCGATGGTGTATTTCTCCAGCGCCTGACGCTGTTCCTCGGCATTGGGGTCGTCGACCGACTGGCCGCCACGGATCGCCTCGATGGCCTGCTCGATCGCCTCCTTGGTGGCCCCGGCCTCGCGCAATGCGTCGCCGAGGGCGCCCTTGTCCTCCACCGCCGCGAGCACGAACAGCTCGGACGAGATGTACTGGTCCTTGCGCTGCTGGGCGAGCTTGTCGGTCTGATTGAGCAGCCGGCCGAGGTCATTGGAGATGTGGACATCCCCCTCGGTGCCGCTGACGCCGGGCATCCGGTCCAGGGCCTCGCCCAGGCTCGAGCGCAGCTGGTTGACGTTGACCCCGGCCTGGGTCAGCAGGTGCCGGGCCGTCCCGCCCTCCTGATCCAGCAGTGCCAACATGAGGTGTACGGGCTCAATGAACTGGTGGTCGCGCCCGACGGCCAGGCTCTGTGCATCGGCCAGGGCCAGCTGGAATTTGCTGGTCAGTTTATCCATCCGCATGCTTGTCTCTCCGTCAAATATAAGTGGGAAATTTTCAGATTGACGCAGACATGGGGACGGACGGGGTCAATTCAAGTGACCACGGACGAAACGGCCCGTTCAGCCGGCGGGCTCGCCTGCCTTGCGGTAGGTCTTGCGCTGGAACAGATCAGTGCGCCGGCTCACCACCCGGTCGAGGAACAACAGCCCGTCGAGGTGGTCGATCTCGTGCTGCACCGCGCGCGCCTCGTAACCCTCCATGTCGAACTCCTGATGGCGACCCTCCAGGTCCTGGGCAGTGAGGCGGATGCGACTGGCACGGAACACATTGCCGGTGTAATCGGGCACCGACAGACAGCCCTCGCGGCCGATCTCGTGTCCCTCCCACTCGGTGATCTCGGGGTTGATCAGTACCAGATGGCCGTGGTTGGGCACCGGCTTGCGGGTGTGCGAGCAGTCGACGATCACCACCCGCTGCAGTCGATCCACCTGGGGTGCGGCGATGCCCACTGCCCCGGGACCGTGCAGGCGGGTCTCCTCCAGGTCGTCGACGAAGGCGCGGAGTTCGTCATCGAACGTGGTGACTTCACTGGCGGGCTGGCGCAACCGGGGGTCCGGTGCCTTGAGAATCTCGAGTACGGCCATGATCCTCAGCCCACCAGGGTTTCGACGGGTTCGATGGTCACATCCACCCCGCTCTGGGTGAGATCCTGCAATGCCTCTTCCAGCTGCTCCAGCGGGGTCTCGCTGATGCCGGCGATCTGCATCACGTAGATCGGCTGTTCGGCGGTGCCCGCGACGTCGGAGTCGAGATCGAGGATGTTCATCCCCGCCGCCGCCAAGCGACCGGTGACCTGGGCGACGATGCCTGCACGATCGGCACCGACCACCCGGACCAGCACGTTCGGCGCGAGGTGTTGGTGCAGACCGCCCGCCATCGGGTCGACATGCATGCGCAGGCCGAAACGCTCTACCACGCCCGCCAGTGCCTGGCGGATCTGCCCGGCATCTTCCGCCCCGCCGACCATGATCATCACGGTGAAGTTGCCACCGAGGCGCAGCATCGATGCCTCGCCCAGGGTCATACCCTGCTCATAGAGTGCCTGGGTGACGGCGGCGACGATGCCGGGCCGGTCCTCCCCCACCAGTGTCAGCATGTACCAGTCGTTCACAGTCGTACTCCTCGGATTCAGTTGTGTTGGTCGTGCGGCGACGATCGCCAGATCAGGCTGGCCATACGCCCGGTCTGGCCATCCCGCCGATAGGAATAGAAGCGCCGTTCGTCACGGTAGGTGCACAGGCCCCCGCCATAGACCGCGGTGACACCGCGCGATGCCAGTCGCTGCCGTGCCAGGCGGTAGAGGTCGGCAAACCAGTGGCCGGGCCGGCCGGGCCGGAAGGCTTCGGCAGCCCGGGGCTCATCATCGACAAAGGCGGCACGCACCTCCTCTCCCACCTCGAAGGCATCCGGTCCGATGGCCGGGCCCAGCCAGGCAAGGAGCTCGCCCACGGGGTGGGAAAAGGTGTCGACGGTCCGTTCCAGTATCCCGGCGGCGAGACCGCGCCAGCCGGCATGGACGGCGGCGACCCGGCGACCGTCGCGGCTGCACAGCAGGACCGGGAGACAGTCGGCGGTGAGCACGGCACAGACCTCGCCCTCCCGTTCGCTGGCACGGGCATCGGCCTCACAGCCCGCGCCCGCACCCTCGACCACCTCGCAGCCATGGACCTGGGTCAGCCAGGCCGGCTCGGCGGGCAGTCCTGCCTGCTCGCACAGACGCCGCCGGTTCTCCGCCACCGCTGCCGCTTCGTCGCCGACGTGATCAGCGAGGTTGAGGCTGTGCCACGGGCCGCTGCTGACGCCGCCGATGCGGGTGCTGCAGCAGGCCCGCACGCCGGGCGGTGCCGGCCAGCCCGGCTCGATCCATTCAATAGATGTCATGTTGGGCGGCGTCCTCCCGCAGCAGTTCCAGCAAGCCGGCCATGTCCGGCGGGATCGCTGCCTGCCATTCCATGAATTCTCCGCTGGCGGGGTGGATCAGGCCCAGCCGACAGGCATGCAGTGCCTGGCGGGGGAAGCGGCGCAATGCCTCGCGCAGCGCCTCCGATGCCTTCGGCGGCGACTGCGGCCGGCCGCCATAGGTACTGTCGCCGACCAGCGGGTAATGCAGATAGGCCATGTGCACCCGGATCTGGTGGGTCCGCCCGGTCTCCAGGTTGACCTGCAGCAGGGTGTGGGCACGGAAGCGCTCGGCGATGCGATAGTGGGTGATCGCCGGTTTGCCACCCGGGGTGACCGCCATCCGGGTGCGCTGGGTCGGATGGCGTCCGATGGGCTCGTCGATCGTGCCGCCTGCCGTCGGGCAACCGGTCACCAGGGCCCGGTACTCGCGCTTCACTTCCCTCGCCTGCAGCGCCTCCACCAGCACCTTGTGGGCGGACTGGGTCTTGGCCACCACCATCAGCCCGGTGGTGTCCTTGTCCAGCCGATGCACGATACCTGCCCGCGGCAACTCGATCAGCCCCGGGTCGTGAAACAGCAGTGCATTCTGCAGCGTGCCTGCCGGGTTGCCTGCCGCCGGGTGCACCACCAGTCCCGCCGGCTTGTTCACGACCAGGATATGCCGGTCCTCGAAGACGATGTCGAGGGGGATGTCCTCCGGCTGGCAGGGCACCTGGTGCTCGAAGCGGGCCAGCAGCTCGATCCGCTCGCCCGGCAACACCTTGTCACGGCCCCGCACCTGGCGGCCGTCGACACTGACCCGGCCTTCCCTGATCCAGCCCTGCAGCCGACTGCGGGAGAAGTCACTGAAAAGCCGGGCCAGTGCCTGGTCCAGGCGCAGGCCGGCAAGCTCGGCGTCCACCTCGGCGCTGAGCAATCGTTCTTCGGTCTGTGGGGAATTCTGATCGGACACGGGCTTGTGGGTATAATCGCGCTCTGGCTGACACTCCAATACGACGAGATTAACACTCATGACGCCGCGTTTTCGCCTTTTGGCCCTCCTGCTTGCCGTCTTCATGGCCGGCTGTTCGATGTTTCCGGCCGAGGAGGACGAGACCCGGGGCTGGTCTGCCAACAAACTCTATAGCGCCGCCAAGGATGCCATGAAAGGCGGCGACTTCGAGACTGCCATCCGCTACTACGAGAGCCTCGAGGCCCAGTATCCCTTTGGTCCCTATGCCATGCAGGCCCAGCTCGACCTGGCCTATGCCTACTACCAGTATGACGAGCCCGAATCCGCACTGGCCGCAGC
>JANTHH010000055.1 GCA_024762485.1 Chromatiales bacterium | reverse complement strand
ACCTGATAGGTCGCACCACCAACACGCCGGGATTTCACCTCGACCATCGGCCGCACATTCTCCAGTGCAGACTCCAGGGTCTCGAGCGGATCGCCGCCACGCTTTTCCACCACCTGGCCCAGCGCACCGTAGAGGATGCGCTCAGCAACGGACTTCTTGCCGTCCTGCATGACCATGTTGATGAACTTGGCGAGCACCAGGCTTCCGTATTTCGGATCAGCAAGGGTCTCACGACGGGCTGCAACTCTTCTTCTCGGCATGACTCTCTACTCTCGTCTATCCAATCAGCTCTTCGGGCGCTTCGCGCCGTACTTGGAACGTCCCTGGCGGCGCTTCTCAACACCCGTGGTATCGAGGCTGCCGCGGACAACGTGATAACGAACACCCGGCAAATCCTTGACACGTCCGCCACGAATCAGGACCACAGAGTGCTCCTGCAGGTTATGACCCTCACCACCGATGTACGAGGACACCTCGAAGCCGTTGGTGAGACGGACACGCGCCACTTTCCGCAGAGCCGAGTTCGGCTTCTTCGGGGTAGTGGTGTAAACCCGGGTGCAAACGCCACGCTTCTGCGGACTTGCCTGCAGGGCCGGGACGTTGCTCTTCTCTACCTTGCGCTTGCGTGGCGAGCGCACCAACTGATTGATTGTTGCCATTTAAATCCGTCTCCGGGACACAACAGCACCTGCTGTTACGTCGAAAATTCGAGCAGTCGACCCTGCCTCGCCCGCACTGCAGGCTGGCAAGCTCGACTGCTCGAATCTCAAAAAATTAATCGTCCGCCGCGCGACCTGGGCCGCTGACTCAGGCCGCCCGCAAGCAGCCGACCTGTAGCGAAGACCGCGCATTCTATGCGCCTGATTTTATGCTGTCAAGGCCAAATGGAGACCCCGGGCGCCATGACAGCAACCCGGGGCCCGGCTCACTCGCTCTCAGAGGTGTTGAGGGCCTGCTTGATGGCCTCTTCCACTTCCTCTGCCGCCATCTCCACGGGGCCTCCCTGCTCGAGCTCCATGCTCTCCTGGCGCTTGCGACGACGATCCTTGTGATAGGCCAGACCGGTACCCGCGGGTATCAGGCGACCGACGATCACATTCTCCTTCAGACCATGCAGACCATCCTTCAGACCGCGCACGGCTGCCTCGGTGAGGACCCGGGTGGTCTCCTGGAACGAGGCCGCAGAGATGAAGGACTCTGTGGCCAGTGACGCCTTGGTGATACCAAGCAGCATCGGCTCATACTGTGCCGGCTGGCCGCCATCGGCGATCGCCTTTTCGTTCGCCTCGCTCAGTCGTGAGCGCTCCACCTGCTCACCACGCAGCAGCTTGGTGTCGCCGGGACTGGTGATATCAACCTTGCGCAGCATCTGCCGGATGATGACTTCGATGTGCTTGTCGTTGATCTTCACGCCCTGCAGACGGTAGACATCCTGGATTTCCTTCACCAGGTACTCGGCAAGATCCCTTACGCCCTTCAGACGCAGGATATCGTGTGGGTTGAGCTCGCCGTCGGCAATCACCTCGCCCTTCTCCACGTGCTCACCCTCGAACACGTTGACGTGGCGCCACTTGGGAATCAGGCTCTCGACCTGCTCGCCATCTGCCTGGGTAATCACCAGGCGCTGCTTGCCCTTGGTGTCCTTGCCGAAGCTGACTGTTCCGGTTGCCTCTGCCAGGATCGCCGGCTCCTTCGGCTTGCGTGCCTCGAACAGGTCCGCAACACGCGGCAGACCACCGGTGATATCACGGGTTTTCGAAGACTCCTGCGGGATCCTCGCAACGACGTCACCCACACCCACCTCAGTGCCGTCCTCGACACCGACGATCGCCCCGGCAGGGAGATAGTAGTGGGCGGGGATGTTGGTGCCGGCTATGTTGAGATCCTCTCCTTTCTCGTCCACCAGCTTGACCATGGGACGCATGTCCTTGCCACTGGTCGGACGCTGTTTCGGATCGATGACAACCAGAGAGGACAGACCGGTGACTTCGTCTGTCTGCTTCTGCACTGTCACGCCATCGATAAAATCGACGAACACCAGCTTGCCCGCCACCTCGGTGACCACCGGGTGCGTGTGCGGATCCCAGTTTGCGACCAGCTGACCACCCTCGACGGAATCCCCGTCGCGGACGTTGAGCACGGCACCATAGGGCAGTTTGTAGCGCTCACGCTCCCGACCCACCTCATCGACAACCACGACCTCGCCTGAACGGGAGACCGCCACCAGCTTGCCACTGGAGTGCTCGACCGTCTTGATGTTGTGCAGACGGATCGTGCCGGCGCTCTTCACCTCGATGCTGTTGACTGCAGCCGAACGCGACGCGGCCCCTCCGATGTGGAAGGTCCGCATGGTCAGCTGGGTTCCGGGCTCACCGATGGACTGGGCGGCGATGACGCCAACCGAATCGCCGATATTGGTCTGAAGGCCACGCGCCAGGTCGCGACCGTAACACTTGGCACAGACACCGACGCGGGTGTCACAGGTGATGGCGGAACGCACCATCACCTGGTCGACGCCGGCCTCTTCCAGGATATCGACCCAGCCCTCGTCGAGCAGAGTACCTGCTTCGCACAGCACCTCGTCGGTACCCGGTCGATAGATATCCACCGCCGGCACCCGGCCGAGGATGCGCTCGCGCAGCGGCTCGACCACGTCACCACCCTCGATGATCGGCTGGATCAGCAGCCCGTCTTCGGTACCGCAATCGAGCTCGGTGACCACCAGGTCCTGGGCCACGTCCACCAGGCGCCGGGTCAGGTAACCCGAGTTGGCGGTCTTCAATGCGGTATCCGCCAGGCCCTTCCGCGCGCCGTGGGTGGAGATGAAGTACTGCAACACGTCCAGACCTTCGCGGAAGTTTGCGGTAATCGGTGTCTCAATGATCGAGCCGTCGGGCTTGGCCATGAGGCCACGCATCCCCGCCAGCTGGCGGATCTGGGCCGCAGAACCCCGGGCACCGGAATCGGCCATCATGAAGATCGAGTTGAAGGATGCCTGCTCCTCCTCCTTGCCTTCCTTGTTGACCACGACTTCCTTGCCGAGCTTCGACATCATCGCCTTGGCCACCTGGTCGTTGGTGTGCGACCAGATATCCACCACCTTGTTGTAACGCTCGCCATTGGTCACCAGGCCCGAGGCATACTGGTTGGCGATCTCCTTCACCTCGGTCTCCGCCTCGGCGAGGATCGAGGCCTTCTCCTCCGGCACCACCATGTCGTCGATGCCGATGGAAACACCGGCCTTGAAGGCCTGGCCGAAGCCCAGATACATCAGCTGGTCGGCAAACACCACGGTAGCCTTCAGGCCAAGCTGCCGATAGCAGGCATTGACCAGTTGCGAAATGGCCTTCTTCGCCATCGGGCGATTGATGATCTCGAACTTCAGCCCAGGCGGCACGATCTCCCAGAGGATGGCGCGGCCCACGGTGGTGTCCTTGACCGACAGCGCCTCGACCTGCTCGCCATCCTCATTGGTCTCGACTTCACTGATGCGGACCTTGACCCTGGCGTGCAGGTCGGCGTGGCCACCTTCGTAAGCCCGGCGAGCCTCATTGATATCGGCGAAGAACATGCCCTCGCCCTTGGCATTCACACGGTCGCGGGTCATGTAGTAAAGCCCCAGCACCACGTCCTGGGTCGGCACCACCACCGGCTCGCCGTTTGCCGGCGAGAGGATGTTGTTGGAGGCCATCATCAGGGTCCGCGCCTCGAGCTGCGCCTCGATGGACAGGGGCACGTGCACGGCCATCTGGTCACCATCGAAGTCGGCGTTGAACGCGGTGCAGACCAGCGGATGCAGGTTGATCGCCTTGCCCTCGACCAGCACCGGCTCGAAGGCTTGGATGCCAAGCCGGTGCAGGGTCGGCGCACGGTTGAGCATCACAGGGTGCTCGCGGATGACCTCTTCAAGGATATCCCAGACCTCGGGCGCACCACGCTCCACCAGTTTCTTGGCCGCCTTGATGGTGGTCGCCTGACCGCGCAACTGCAGCTTGGAGAAGATGAAGGGCTTGAACAGCTCCAGCGCCATCTTCTTGGGCAGGCCGCATTGGTGCAGCTTCAGGGTCGGACCCACCACGATGACCGAGCGGCCCGAGTAATCGACCCGCTTGCCCAGCAGATTCTGGCGGAAGCGACCCTGCTTGCCCTTGATCATGTCGGCCAGGGATTTCAGCGGACGCTTGTTGGAACCGGTGATGGCGCGGCCACGACGACCGTTGTCCAGCAGTGCATCGACCGATTCCTGCAGCATGCGCTTCTCGTTGCGCACGATGATATCGGGTGCAGCCAGGTCCAGCAGGCGCTTGAGGCGGTTGTTGCGATTGATCACCCGACGATACAGATCGTTGAGATCGGAGGTCGCAAAGCGCCCGCCATCGAGGGGCACCAGCGGGCGCAGCTCGGGCGGCAGCACGGGCAGCACCGTGAGAATCATCCATTCGGGCTTGTTGCCGGAGGATTCGAGCGACTCCATGAGCTTCAGTCGCTTAGCGATCTTCTTGATCTTGGTCTCGGAGTTGGTGTTTTCCACCTCCTCGCGCATACGGGCGATCTGCTCGGGGATATCGATGGTGCGCAGCAGCTCGTAGACGGCCTCGGCACCCATGCGGGCATCGAACTCGTCACCGTATTCCTCGACGGCCTCGAGATACTGGTCGTCGTTGAGCAGCTGGAAGCGCTCCAGGGTGGTCATGCCGGGATCGACCACCACATACGATTCGAAATAAAGCACCCGCTCGATGTCGCGCAGGGTCATGTCCAGCAGCAGGCCGATACGCGAAGGCAGCGACTTCAGGAACCAGATATGCGCCACCGGGCTGGCGAGCTCGATGTGGCCCATGCGCTCACGACGCACCTTGGCCAGCGTGACCTCGACTCCACACTTCTCACACACCACCCCACGGTGCTTGAGACGCTTGTACTTGCCGCACAGGCACTCGTAGTCGTTGACCGGGCCGAAGATCTTGGCGCAGAACAGGCCGTCGCGCTCCGGCTTGAAGGTCCGGTAGTTGATGGTCTCCGGCTTCTTGACCTCGCCATAAGACCACGACCGGATGAGGTCGGGGGAAGACAGGCCGATGCGGATGCTGTCGAACTCTTCCACCTGGTCCTGCTGCTTGAGAATTTTCAGAAGATCTTTCAAGGTTTTATCTCCCGGCTATGGGGGCCCGAGGCCCCGCATAAACCTAAATCTGCACTCTTGCCATTTCTGGCCCGGTGTCCCGCGCCGCCATCCCAGGCCGCGTGGTCAGCCAGCGCAACGAGGTGATTGCCCGATGCGCCGGCGGCACCACTCAGTCCTGTTCCAGTTCCATGTTGATGCCCAGCGAACGGATCTCTTTCAGCAACACGTTGAAGGACTCGGGCATCCCCGCCTCCATACGATGGTCGCCATCGACAATGTTCTTGTACATCCGGGTACGACCGGTGACATCGTCCGACTTGACCGTCAGCATCTCCTGCAGGGTGTAGGCGGCGCCGTAGGCCTCCAGCGCCCAGACCTCCATCTCACCGAAGCGCTGACCACCGAACTGCGCCTTACCACCGAGCGGCTGCTGGGTGACCAGGCTGTAGGGGCCAGTGGAGCGTGCATGCATCTTGTCATCCACCAGGTGGTTGAGCTTCAGCATGTACATGTAACCCACGGTGACAGGACGCTCGAAGGAATCGCCGGTACGGCCATCGTACAGGGTCAGCTGGCCATTCTCGGGGAGACCGCCCAGCTTCAGCATGTGGCGAATCTCCTCTTCATGAGCGCCATCGAACACCGGCGTCGCGGTGGGCACACCACCGCGCAGGTTGTTCGACATGGCAATGATCTCGTCGTCGGTCATCGAGTCGAGATCCTCTTTCTTGCCCGAGGTGTTGTAGACCTTGTCCAGGTACTCGCGCAGTTCAGTGATCTTGACCTGGGCATCAAGCATCTCGCCGATCCGCTCGCCCACGCCCTTGGCGGCAAAGCCGAGGTGGGTCTCGAGGATCTGCCCGATGTTCATCCGCGAGGGCACGCCCAGCGGATTGAGGACGATGTCCACGGGACGGCCGTTCTCGTCATAAGGCATGTCCTCGACCGGCGTGATGCGGGAGATGACACCCTTGTTTCCGTGACGACCGGCCATCTTGTCACCGGGCTGGATGCGGCGCTTGACCGCCACGTAGACCTTGACCATCTTCAGCACGCCGGGCGCCAGATCGTCACCGGCGGTCAGCTTGCGTTTCTTCTCCTCGAACTTCTCACGGTAATCCTCGCGCTGCTGCTTGATCTGCTCCGCGATGGCCTCGAGTTGCTTCGCTGCCTCCTCGTTGCGCAGACGGATTTCCAGCCACTTGTCGCGCTCCAGGTCGTTGAGGTACGACTTGGTGACCTTGGCACCGGCCTTCAGCCCCGCGGGGCCGCCGTCGGCAACCTTGCCCACCAGCATCTTCTCGACCCGCGCAAAGGTGTCCTCCTCCATGATGCGCAGCTGATCGTTGAGGTCCTTGCGGACGCGATCCATCTCGGCCTCGTCGATCTGCAGCGCCCGGGCATCCTTCTCGACACCGTCACGGGTGAACACCTGCACGTCGATGACGGTACCGGTCATGCCGGAAGAGACCCGCAACGAGGTGTCCTTCACATCGGACGCCTTCTCGCCGAAGATCGCGCGCAGCAGCTTCTCCTCGGGTGTCAGCTGGGTCTCGCCCTTGGGCGTGACCTTGCCGACCAGGATGTCGCCTTCCTTCACCTCGGCGCCGATGTAGACGATGCCGGACTCGTCCAGCTTGGCCAGCGCAGCCTCGCCGACATTGGGGATATCGCCGGTGATCTCCTCCGGGCCCAGCTTGGTGTCGCGGGCCATGCAGGTCTTCTCTTCGATGTGGATCGTGGTGAAACGATCCTCCTTCACCACCTGCTCGGAAATGAGGATGGAGTCCTCGAAGTTGTAGCCGTTCCAGGGCATGAAGGCGACGCGCAGGTTCTGACCCAGCGCCAGCTCGCCCATGTCGGTGGAGGGGCCGTCTGCCAATACATCACCGCGCGCGATCTCGTCACCCAGCATCACCAGCGGGCGCTGGTTGATGCAGGTGTTCTGGTTGGAACGGGTGTACTTGGTGAGGTTGTAAATGTCCACACCAGGCTCACCGGGGATGGCCTCTTCATCGGCCACGCGGACCACGATCCGTGCCGCATCCACCGATTCGACCCGCCCGCCACGGCGGGCGACCACGGTCACCCCCGAATCGACCGCGACATTGCGCTCCATGCCGGTACCGACCAGCGGCTTCTCGGCGCGCAGTGTTGGCACCGCCTGACGCTGCATGTTGGAACCCATCAGTGCCCGGTTGGCATCGTCGTGCTCGAGGAACGGGATCATGGAGGCCGCGACCGACACGATCTGCTTCGGCGACACGTCCATGTACTCCACCGTATCCGGCGTCGACAGGGTGAATTCGTTCTGGTGACGGCATGACACCAGCTCATCGATCAGGGCACCGTCCTTGTCCAGGTTGGTATTCGCCTGGGCGATGACGTAGCGCCCCTCCTCGATGGCCGAGAGGTAATCGATCTGGTCAGTCACCTTGCCATTCTCGACCTTGCGATAGGGCGTCTCGAGGAAGCCGTAACGGTTGGTGCGGGCGTACACAGAGAGCGAATTGATCAGGCCGATGTTCGGGCCTTCCGGTGTCTCGATGGGACATACACGACCATAGTGGGTCGGATGCACGTCGCGCACCTCGAAGCCGGCGCGCTCGCGCGCCAGACCACCCGGACCGAGTGCCGAAACACGCCGCTTGTGGGTCACCTCGGACAACGGGTTGTTCTGGTCCATGAACTGGGACAGCTGCGAGGAACCGAAGAACTCCTTGATGGCGGCGGAGACCGGCTTGGCGTTGATCATCTCCTGGGGCATCAGGCCCTCGGACTCTGCCAGCGTCAGACGCTCCTTGACCGCGCGCTCGACACGCACCAGCCCGACACGGAACTGGTTCTCGGCCATCTCACCGACGCAACGCACACGGCGGTTGCCGAGGTGGTCGATATCGTCCACCACGCCATTGCCGTTGCGGATATCCACCAGGGTCTTCAGGACGTCGACGATATCCGAGGTGTCACCGCACTGTTCGACCAGCGCCTTGGACTCCTCGTCGTCGCGGGACTTGAAGTACATGGCGTCATACAGCACGCCCACACCCTCGGCCTCGTCACGCCCGAGACGGCGATTGAATTTCATGCGCCCGACCGCCGAAAGGTCATAGCGGTCGGGGGTGAAGAACAGGTTATGGAACAGGTTCTGTGCCGCTTCCTTGGTCGGCGGCTCACCGGGACGCATCATGCGGTAGATCTCGACCATCGCCTCCAGGGCATTGGTGGTCGGGTCGATACGCAGGGTGTCGGAGATGAAGGGACCATGATCCAGGTCGTTGGTGAACAGGGTCTGGATCTTCTTGACGCCCTTCTCGACGAGGGTGTCGACCAATTCCTCGGTCAACTCATCGTTGGCGTTGGCGATGATCTCGCCGGTCTCGGTATCAACGACATTGTGTGCCAGGGTCTTGCCGACGAGGAACTCGCGTGGCACCTCGAGCTTGTCCACACCCGCCTTTTCCAGTTGCTTGATGTGGCGTGCCGTGATGCGCTTGCCGGCCTCGACCACCACCTCATCACCGATCTTGATGTCGAAGGTTGCCGTTTCGCCACGCAGGCGGCTGGGGACGAGATCCAGTTTGATGGTCTTCTTCGTTAGATGGAAGGTGTCCTTCTCGAAGAACATGTCGAGGATCTGCTCGGTGTCATAACCCAGCGCGCGCAGCAGGATAGTCGCTGGCAGCTTGCGGCGGCGGTCGATGCGCACGAACACGGCATCCTTCGGATCGAACTCGAAGTCGAGCCACGAACCACGGTACGGAATGACCCGTGCGGAGAACAGCAGCTTGCCCGACGAATGGGTCTTGCCCTTGTCATGATCGAAAAACACACCGGGAGAGCGGTGGAGCTGGGAGACGATGACCCGCTCGGTTCCGTTGATGACGAAGGTACCGTTTTCGGTCATGAGCGGCAGTTCGCCCATGTAGATTTCCTGCTCCTTGATGTCCTTCACCTGCTTGGATCCGGCCGGCGCGTCCTTGTCGTAAATGACCAGACGGACTCGCACGCGCAGGGGGGCAGCAAATGTGGCGCCACGCAACTGGCACTCACGCACGTCGAAGACGGGCTCGCCCAGGCGATAGCTCACATATTCCAGCAGCGCATTCCCGGAATAACTGACGATCGGGAAAACGGATTTGAAAGCCGCGTGCAGACCGACACTCTCGCGGTCGTCAACCGGTTTGTCCTCCTGCAGAAATTTACGGTAGGAATCTATCTGCGTCGCCAGCAGAAAAGGCACTTCCAGGATCGTTGGCCGTTTACCAAAATCCTTACGGATACGCTTTTTCTCGGTGAAAGAATAGGCCATGCTCGCCTTCCCTCTAAGTTGCTCGTCGTGGTGTGACAATCGCCAACCTGCAACAGGTGGCGACTGTCAACGAAACTTCAGCAGCGCCGGACTTCGACCGACGGCTGCTCAACAGCACAAGCGGGAAAAGGCCGGCGACATGACGTCACCAGCCCCTTCCTGTTGTATGAAGCTATGCAGCAAGATCGAGATTACTTGATCTCGACAGATGCGCCAGCCTCTTCCAGCTGCTTCTTGGCCTCTTCGGCCTCTTCCTTCGACACACCTTCCTTCAGCGGAGTGGGCGCGCCTTCAACAGCCTCTTTTGCTTCTTTCAGACCCAGGCCGGTGATACCGCGAACAGCCTTGATGACAGACACCTTGTTGTCACCAAAACCGGTCAGGACCACGTCGAACTCGGTCTTTTCTGCAGCAGCTGCGCCGCCGGCTTCACCGCCGGCTGCAGGTGCCGCGGCCACGGCAGCCGCCGCGGTCACGCCAAACTTCTCTTCCATTGCCTCGATCAGTTCCACGACCTCCATAACGGTCATGCTGGCGATGGCTTCCAGGATTTCGTCTTTGGACACTGCCATTTTAAGACTCCTATAAAAACTCTAGCAAAAAACAGATAAGCGGCTTATGCCGCTTCCTTAGCGTCGCGAATCGCTGCAACCGTGCGCACAAGCTTGCCCGGCACCTCGTTCATGGTGGTGACCAGCTTCTGGATCGGCGCCTTCATGGTGCCCATCAGCATGCTGATCGCCTGATCGTAGGTCGGCATCTTCGCCAGGGTGTCGATATCAGAGGGAGCAAGCAGCTTCCCGCCGATAGCGACGATTCTCACGACCATCTTGTCGTGATCCTTGGCGAAGTCCTTGATGACACGCGCGGCAGCACCGGGATCTTCCTGCGAGAAGGCCATGACCAGCGGACCGGTCAGCTCTTCATTGATACATTCGAAATCCGTACCCTCAACCGCACGCTTCACCAAGTTGTTCTTGACCACGCGGAGATAGACACCGTTGCTACGCGCCTGAACGCGCAGCGCTGTCATCTCTTCCACGGTCAAGCCACGGTACTCGGCGCCAACGGCGGAGTAGGCAGTGCTTGCCACTTCAGCGACTTCGGCGACGATGGCTTTCTTCTGCTCGAAATTAAGTGCCACAGTCGTCACCTCCCGACAACATGGGAAGATCTTCATCTTCCCGGTTTACACCAGGGAGCAGGAAATCCGCTCCCGACATTTCGGTGCACCATCATCGGAGGTCGTCTCAATGGACAGTCCCGAATCCGGAGCCCCGTCTGCGCAGGCATCAATTAAGCCCTTTACCAGGCACCTGCGGTCTTTGACGGCAGCCATCGTGGAGCTGAAAGCATCCCACGACAGCGACCCCAAAGCCCTGGAGGTGGCCGACAAGCGGCCACCGAATCTTCCGATCAGACCTCGAGTGAGGCCTGATCCAGTGTCAGCCCCGGCCCCATCGTGGAGGAGACCGAGACCTTCTTCAGATAAATACCCTTCGCGGTGCTCGGCTTGGCCTTCTTCAGGCTGGCAAGCAAGGCCTCCAGGTTTTCCTTCAGCGCCGCCGGCTCGAAGCCGACCTTGCCGATCGCGGCATGGACGATGCCCGCCTTGTCGACGCGGTAACGCACCTGACCCGCCTTGGCGTTCTTCACGGCCTGGGCGACATCGGGGGTGACGGTACCGACCTTCGGGTTCGGCATCAGGCCGCGAGGACCGAGAATCTGACCCAGCTGGCCCACCACGCGCATGGCGTCCGGACTGGCGATGACCACGTCGAAATCCATGTTGCCGGCCTTGACCTGTTCGGCCAGGTCATCCATGCCGACCACGTCGGCACCTGCCTCCTTGGCGGCGTCCGCATTCGGACCCTGGGTGAACACCGCAACACGAACACTCTTGCCGGTACCATTGGGCAGAACCACGGCACCGCGCACCATCTGGTCGGATTTGCGCGGATCGATGCCCAGATTGACCGCGACATCCACCGTCTCCTCGAACTTGACGGTGGAGACGTCCTTCAGCAGCGAGAAGGCCTCATCCACCGGGTACAGACGACCTGGCTCGACCTTTTCTGCAATCATCTTCTGGCGTTTCGAGAGCTTTGCCATCTCACACACCCTCCACGTTCAGGCCCATGCTGCGGGCGCTGCCGGCAATGGTGCGCACCGCGGCATCCATATCCGCTGCGGTGAGATCCGGCTCTTTCATCTTGGCGATCTCTTCCAGCTGGGCACGGGTGACCGTACCGACCTTCTCGGTATTCGGGCGACCACTGCCCTTCTTGATCCCGGCCGCCTTCTTCAGCAGGATCGACGCCGGGGGCGTCTTCATGATGAAGGTGAACGAGCGGTCTGCGTAGACGGTGATCACCACCGGCACCGGCATATCCTTCTCCAGACCCTGGGTCTGGGCATTGAACGCCTTACAGAACTCCATGATGTTCACGCCGTGCTGGCCCAGTGCGGGGCCGACGGGCGGACTGGGGTTGGCCGACTGCGCCGGCACCTGCAGCTTGATATAAGCTTGAATCTTCTTTGCCATGACTTACCTCTCGTTGGGTTCAGGCGTCGGGGGCTTCCACCCCGACTCCCCATGATGAGCCCGCAGGCTCAGCTCTTTTCGACTTGGCCGAACTCCAGTTCAACGGGGGTAGAACGGCCGAATATCAGAACGGACACCTTGAGCCGGCTCTTTTCGTAATCCACCTCTTCGACGACTCCATTGAAGTCGTTGAAGGGGCCATCGATGACACGCACCATCTCGCCCGGCTCGAACAACACCTTCGGCCGCGGCTTCTCGGTACCTTCCTGAACGCGCTGCAGGATCGCATCCGCCTCCTTGTCCGAGATCGGGGCCGGGCGATCACCGGTGCCGCCGATGAAACCCATGACCTTGGGCACGTCCTTCACCAGGTGCCAGGTCTCGTCGGTCAACTCCATGTTGACCAGGACATAGCCCGGAAAGAACTTGCGCTCGCTGCGACGCTGTTGACCACCACGCATCTCGACCACCTCTTCGGTGGGCACCAGGATCTCGCCGAAATAATCTTCCATCCCGGCGCGCTTGATGCGCTCTTCCAGCGAACGCTTCACCTGGGCCTCGAAGCCAGAATAGGCGTGTACCACATACCAGCGCTTAGCCACTTCAGCCCCCCTGCCCGGTCAGGTAGCGAACCACCCTGAACAACAGTGAATCGATACCCCAGAGGATCAGCGACATGATCAGGACACCGATGAAAATTGCCAGCGAGGTCTGCAGGGTCTCCTGGCGCGTCGGCCAGACCACCTTGCGGACCTCCGTCCTCGCCTCGGCGAAGAACGCCACGGCGGACCGGCCCCAAGTGGACTGGTAGGCGACGAAACCCGCCACCCCGATCACCACCAGCAGGCCGAGCAGACGCACCCACAACGGCTGTTCACCGAAGTAGCTGAATGCCACCGCCCCTGCCACGACAAGGGAGGCAGCCACTACCAGCTTGGCCACATCCCCTCCGCTGCTTCTCACTTCTGCGTTTGCGTTCATCCTGCCTTTTATATGGCAGGCCAGGAGGGACTCGAACCCCCAACCTGCGGTTTTGGAGACCGCTGCTCTACCAATTGAGCTACTGGCCTAAAACAAAATGCGAGCCACCCGGTTCGGGTGGCCCGCCTACTCTGCGAAGACCCCGAGATTACTCGATGATCTTGGCGACGACACCGGCGCCGACGGTACGGCCGCCTTCGCGGATGGCGAAGCGCAGACCCTCTTCCATCGCGATCGGCGCGAT
>JANTHH010000054.1 GCA_024762485.1 Chromatiales bacterium | reverse complement strand
GGCTTCGGGAAGGTGCGGAACGCTATGGCTGCCAGGTCCACGCTTATGTTCTTATGACCAACCATGTGCATCTGCTCTTGACCCCGGAGAAGACAGATTCCGTCAGCCGTACCATTCAACACGTCGGCCGGAAGTACGTTACCTACGTCAATCATGAATATGGTCGGACTGGCACACTGTGGGAGGGGCGGCACAAGGGTGCGTTGATCGACTCTAGTCGGTATGCATTTGCCTGTTATCGTTATATCGAGCTGAATCCCGTAAGGGCCGGAATGGTTGAAACGCCTTCTGAGTACCCATGGTCAAGCTACCGGGGCAATGCATGGGGCGATGGTGCTGGCTGGCTGAAACCGACTGAAGAATACCGGCGTTTGGGCAGGACTGATGAAGCGAGACGGGCGGCCTACCGGGAATTGTTCAGGGCAGCATTAGGCCCACAGGAAGTTCATGAGATCAGGCAGTGCGCCCAAACCGGTACGCCGCTGGGCGATGATCGTTTCATAAGGGAGATAGAGTGCATGCTCGGTCGTCGGGTAGGGCAGAATCGCCGCGGCAGACCGTCGAAACACCTTAATGATAGTTAAAGGGTACTGACCCCTTTTCTGCAAGACCTGCACACCCCAAGAAGCAGGGGCAATGGAAGACCAGGAACAATTGTTACTCTGACCCTAAACTCCTACCCTAAACTCCTACAGTGTCGCTGGAGGGAGAACAGATATATGGAATGGCTGAAAGCACTGCAACGCAACTGGCAGCTAATCGGTTTCGTGTTGATGATGGTCATCTTCGTGGTGCTATATCTACACTTCTACAAAATGCTGCGCATACCTGAGCCTGATCTCGCATGGATTTCCGACCCCGCCAATGCCCTGGAACTGCGCTGGCGAATGTTATGGGGCCTTTCGGCTGTAGCATTAACCCTCATTACAGTGATCAACGGTACGCTCGCAGCCACCATCATGGTTCGCAACCCTATCGGACAAGCGGCATACCTGTTGATGTTCTGTGCTGTAGCAGCACTTGTGGCCTGGGTGGTCCATCAGAGCAGCGGCAAGGACTTCGGTGGAGGCGCCAGCGACGCGGTTCTTCAGCACTATTCCATCGCCCGAGAGATTCCGGTCAACGACGTGGTGGAGGCGATGGTACCACTGAGCGGTGCAGTGGCCGTACTGGTGATCATGGCGGCCGTCTCCTTGTTGATGCTCCGCAAGCCGATAGACGCCGACATGCTGATCAGTCGGTACCGCGACTTCCGCAAGCTGTTGAGCGCCAGCACTGCCATGCTGGTGATAGGCGTGCTGCAGACCTACTTTCTGTTCCGCATGGCCACCAGCGGACTAGACGAAGCAGAGGCCGCCAGAGTCATCTCCGGTACCCTGACCATCGGCGGCAGCACTGCCTATACGGTGATGCTGGTTCTAATCTTCGGGCCAGTCGCCTATGCACTGAATCGCTGGTCCTGGCAGGCCGCTCACGACGAGACGGACAGCAATGATAGCCAGACCCTGCGCAAGTGGTTGCAGGACCTGGGCATCTACAACTCCCCTACCCGCATCATGTCACAGGCGATGCTGGCGTCTGCCCCTGCACTAGTTGGTCTGATGCTGGACTTGGTGCCGAAGGTAGTGTGAGAAACGAATAGATCAATGGAGTCAGCCCGCGGGTGAAAAGGGAGATATTTGGAGTCAGGAAGCAAGGGCAATGGAAGACCAGGAACAATTGTTACTCTGACCCTAAACTCGCTACCCTAAACTCGCTGTCGCACCGCATGAAGCGCACCTATGGCAATGAGGAAGCGTCATTGTCGATAATTCGTGACAGTTATAAACGCCCGGTCGTTTTCGCAAACGGTTTGCAGTGTTTTGAGATCAACCCGCGTAGGACGCAATGGGACACCATCGAATTCAGATCAAGGGATCAGCGTTCTCCGCAATCGGGGGACAGACTCCAATTTCGCTACACCATCAGACCAAACGAGGGATAAGCGATGAGTGCATGGACGAATATCGTTGCCGGGATTGTGATCCCGATAGTTATCGCCGGCACTGGCTGGTACATCGCCGACGAACAATCGAAACAAACAAAAACGCAACAGGATGCGGATCGCGTTGCGGTGCTCCTGCCCAGCTTGGCCAGCCAGAACCCTAAGGAGCGAGAGTTGGCGTTCGCCCTAGTGGGACACTACATGAGCAAGGGACAGCTTCCCGATGAGGTGTATCCCATTCTGGCGCAAATATGGCGCGCTACTGAGAGGGCGGACGATACGCAGGAGCCTTCAGTGATCGCGTCCGGCAAGGAGGTTTCGGAGGCAGAGGCAAAGGCCGCCACGCTTATCCCCCGAGTTTATTTTCATATCGTCACCGAAGAACAACGCGCCTATGCCAGGCAGTTGGAAGCGGGCCTGGAAAAATCCGGTTTTATTGTTCCCGGTATTCAGCGGGTCGAGAACGGTCCTGCCTCGCCTGAGATACGCTACTTTCGAAAGGAGGGTAATGAGCCCAAGGATGCCGCGAAGATCGCAGATCTACTGAAAAAACTTGGCCTGAGGGAGGCCAAAGCGAAATATATACCTGGGTATGAGAACGTCAATATCAGGCCGCGGCACTACGAACTCTGGCTCTCCGCAGACGCCGGGTAGGCATGAGACTCTGGGGCGAAAGAAATAGGGGTCACGAAAGAAATAGGGGTCAGACTGCGATTTAATGGCCAAGATGATGCATAGCGTGGCATTTCCGGAAAAAGGGGTCACCCATTAGCCGGGATGGACCCCTTTTCTGATTGATGTCAGAGTGATCGTTCAGAGCAACAACTCACCAACAAAGGAAAAACCTGATGAAGGCATTCAAAGCCTGGTTAGCGCCACTATTGCTAGTCGTAACTTCCTATGCACTTGCGGGCACACCAGACGGATCGGTCTACATTGATGGCGGGGATAGTAAATACGGCGTCGTACTCGCCCACGGCAGAGGAATGCACCCGACATGGCTCGTGGTTGATCCTTTGCGCAAAGGCATAAACAACGAACTCGGCTACCACACCCTTTCACTGCAGATGCCGACGGGTTACAGCCACTGGAAAGACTATGCAGACGGTTTTCCGGATGCCTATCAGTCGTTCAAAGAGGCCATCGCCTTTCTGAAAGAAGAAAAAGGGGTATCCCACGTGTATTTGATTGGCCACAGCATGGGAAGCCGGATGGCGAGCGCATTTGTATCCGAGAACAGCGATCACGGTTTGGCAGGGCTTGTTGTTGCCGGCTGCCGAAATAATGGTGGCTACCCATTGTCGTGCGATGAAAATCTGCAGGGTGCTAATGTACCCGTGCTGGATATCTGGGGCGGCGATAATGGCAAGGACTCGCGATCCGCCTCAGAACGCAGCGGCATGGTTTCTGACACCTACACGCAAGTCGAGATTGCGGGTACGAACCACAAGTTCGAAGGCGATGAAAACCAGTTGGTGGACGCCGTCGTGGCATGGCTGAAGAGCCAGACTCAGTAAGAGTAATTGGCCCCTTTTCCATACTGACCCCTTTTCCAAGGCCCCAAGACCTGCGCACCCCGAGAAGCAAGGGCAATGGAAGACCAGGAACAATTGTTACTCTGACCCAAAACTCCTGACCCTAAACTCGCCACTAAACTTGCCAACGGAATATTCGGTCCTTGGGGTTGCCTTCTGGGTCTGATTGATGAGGGATAAATTCAGAGAATATATAGATGATCGGTCATAATATGAAAGAAGAAGTGTCTTTATGCAATCAGTTGGAATGGCGAAATAATTTCCGCGCCATCTCTGGTATAACATTGGGGTTATTTATTTTTCTTGCATCGGTAACGAATGATGCAAAGGCAAATACATGTAAAAACAATAAAATAGCCGAGGCTTCGCAATTAGCGATCGATGTGGATTTTGAAAACGCGCTCGTAAGGCCCAAAAACAATAGTCCACAAATTGACATATTGCATACACAAATGCCTTCAGGTAAAAATATCCGCCTACCCATACAGTATGAGGGTGGATCACCGTCTGACCGCTTCGCAAAGATTGTCCCCGATCCTGTGCAAGCAGGTAATCAGGTGCTCCAGTTTTGGCTAAAGAATGCCGAAGTGACTGGATATAAAAAGGGGAGTAAAAAAGGTCGCGTTCAGTTAAATTTACCTAAACTTCATGAAAAAGCCCTCGTCGCTCGATATCGTATGTACCTCCACCCGGACCTTAAGTATTATAAAACATATCCAAAGCGTAACGCTTGGTTTACCATTTCAGAATTATGGATGGGTGAAAACTGGACCAATGAGTATCGCTATCCATTTAGAATTAGCCTGGGAATTGCCAAAGAAAGTGGCGTTAATAAACCTTTAGTATTTCATGTGTCGGCCACCACTGATGTTAAACCGGGCAAATCTGAAAAATGGGTGAAGAGTTGGGCAAAGGTTAATAAAGATTTCGAGGTTCCGCTTGGCGAATGGATGGATGTTGAGTTTGGATATAGACAGGGTGATTCGAAGACGGGTAGATTTTACTTAACAGTTAAGCCTGAAAAAGACGCTGTAGCCACCACAATTTTTGATATTACTGATTGGACTTACAGCTCTCGTGCCGAAAAGCCAACTCCACTGACCACCTTTCAACCACTAAAGATTTATACCTCTGAAGCGATTGTGAGTCATATTCGTAAGAAGGGTGGCGTCGCTCAGATTTATTTTGATGATTTTCAAATATGCAGGGCGCCTAAAAATAAATAGTGGGATAACTGAAATTTAAGTATTTGAATATTTAAAACATGGACACCCACCTTCCACCTTGACCAATGGCATGACCAATGCTGAAGGGCGGGTGTCCGTGACAACCGACAACCACGACAACCCCTGGCATACAATTTGCCTGATGAAACCTCATTGGCGTGCGGGTCAGTCCGCGAAAACGAGGCCCCAAGGCCTGCGCACCCCAAGAAGCAGGGGCAATGGAAGGCCAGGAAAAATTGTTACTCTGACCCTAAACTCCCCGAAACCGGGCTATTTCTTTGGGCTAAGGGGGACAGCAGTGATACTACCCTTTTCCAAAAGGGCACTGTCCCCTTTACCTTCTATGTTTTTCTTACATCATGTTGAAGGATATGTCATATGTGGTTACGTGCGAGTTGCGAGATGAGCTTCGATATCACAGTGCCAACACCCTTTATTTTGATGCTGCGATTACGCAGTGGGGCACAACAATGGGTGGCTAAAGAGGAATACAGACTCATGCCGACTGTTCCGGTTTTCGAGTTCACTGATAATTATGGCAATCTTTGTCAGAGACTCATTGCCTCTCCCGGTGCTTTCTCCGTATATACCTCTGCAGATGTCATGACCGCAGATCAAGTGGATCAGTCACCTGGCGCTCCATTTGTCGAAATAGAATATCTTCCAGATAGTGTACTTAGCTATCTATTGCCAAGCCGATTTTGTGAATCAGATCGATTTGGAGAGATTGCCACTTCGATCGCAGCCGGCCAGCAGCTGGGCTATGACCAGGTAAAGGCTATCGAGTCCTGGCTGCGAACCACTATTCGTTATGAACCTGGCAGTAGCGAAATCCCTTTGTCCGCATTGGAAGTTCATTCAAGGCGGCGGGGTGTTTGTCGCGATCTTTCACATCTTGGCATTGCACTATGCCGCAGCCTCAGCATTCCGGCACGATTGGTGGTGGGTTATCTTTATAGGCTCGAGCCTATGGATTTACATGCTTGGTTTGAGGCTTACATTGCTGGACGCTGGTATGTTTTCGATGCTACGCAGGCTGACCTAAGAGGCGGATACGTGGCAATCGGTTATGGTCGTGATGCTGCAGATGTGGCTATATACAACCAGTTTGGCCCACCGGTTTATCCAATCACCCAGGACATTCAGGTTCAGTTTATTGATGACAAGCGCACATCATATTAGCGAAAACCTTTGGGTAATGAAAAAAATACAACAATGGGTTTTATATTGACTTTAAGCTGCAAATGATCAAACTGATCGATTTATTAAGCCAGAGTACAAGTTCTTCAAGAAACAGTGGACCATCACCCAACAGGGGAAGTGAAAATTCGCGGATGCAGAAAGGGACAAAGAGCTCGTAACTCTTGTCAGTCTTATAACTAAACCGGAAATAATCCTGACCAAGGGTACGTTCAAAACCCATTGCAACCCCCGGTTTCACTCCGAACGGAGTAGCGCATTCATGGACAACTCTGATGCAATCGTAGAAACGGAAAATTCATTTTCCAAAGAGGTTAGTAGTTACTGCCACCAAATTGACAAAGAAGACGACCTGGTCAACCAGAGGATTCAGTGGCTACTTATGTCCCAGGCAATTCTTTTTGCTGCTGCAGCCCTCGAATCTGGTGCGCTTAATAAAATCGTGCAGCCAGTCATCCCAATCGTGGGCCTGGCTTCTTCACTCGCCATATGGGCATCTGTCATCGCTGCCATCCTGACGATGTGCAGATATCGGCGCCACGTGTTTACTGTGTGTGAGAACTATACAGGTGATGAAAGTGCCTTCCCAGAATGTCATCGGAAATGGTCGGCGCTTATGCTGGGTTGGTCTGCTTCCTTTTGCATGCCACTTTTCTTCGCTGGCGGATGGCTTTACGTGCTGGTGAATGAAGGGCTTGCATGCCTTTGACAGTAAAACACTCAGGGGCAGAACACAGTTTCCTTGATGTCGGCGACAAGGGGTCATCCCGAGCCAACCCATACGGAGCTACCGATCAGGCTTGCTGATATCAGTCAGCTTGATCGAGGCGAGCGGTTGGGCCGACCCCTTGATCTGTTGGTTGTCGATGACGAAATACCGGTAGCCGTTGACGATGCCGGAGATGTCGGCTGCATCGCCCCGGTAATCATGCAGGATCACACCAAGCACGTGCAGCAGCGCCAGCCAGGCAACCACGCTGGCGAACATCGCGTGCATCGAGGGCAGGTACCAGCCCCACAGGAGATCCTGACTATCGCGCAACCAGCCGGTCAGGATCAGTATCAACAGGCACAGGTAGAGCACCAGGTAGACGGGTTTCCACAGTGGATTGTGGGCATACCAGCGGGGCAAAGGCGCGCGGGCTAGGCTGAGATAGAACACCAGGGTATCGCGCATCGTGCGCCATTCCCCGGCCCTGGGGATGAGTGCACTGAAGGCCTCCACCGGTGAGCCCGAAAATGCCAGCAACAGGCGCAGCACCAGGCCGAATATCAGCACACTCGCCGCGTAATAGTGAAAATCTGCCGCATCCGCCTGCAGCGATGGCGCCATCTCAAGCAGCCAGCCGGTCGCGATCAGGACCAGCGTGGAAAGCCCCACCGCGAGATGGCTCACACGCAGCCAACCGCCCCAGATCATGATCCTCTCGATACGTGCCACGCCAGGCCCCTGTCAATTCGTCGTCAGAAAATCAGTGCACTATGCCTGTGCCGATCCGGCGCGGCCATAATTTTTCAACCGGGCAGGTGATTGGCCCATGGCCCAGCAATCACTTCAAATGACATAGAAAGACATGAACACCCACCTGTTAAGCAAAAGCCGGCAAGAGGAAGTCGGTGTCCGTGACAACCGACAACCATGACAACCCCTGGCATACAATCTGCCTGATGAAATCTCACGGGGCGATTCCACAACCCCACGAACCGGGCAGTCGAAGGAGATGGCATGAGCAGCAACAAGCACCCCAAGGGTTCGGACAGCGAACGCAAGATACTGGAGCACGCCCACCGCGGCCTGGAACTGATCACAGAGCACAAGCCCAAGCTGATGGGCCTCGTGAACAAGTTCACGGCCGAGGCGATGAAACCGGGCGTGCTGGGCAAGAAACAGAAGGAGCGCATCGCCCTCGGCATGGCACTGACCCAGCAATGCCACTACTGCATCGGCCTTCACATCCGCGCCTGCAAGCGTGCCGGAGTGACGGTGGAGGAGATCATGGAGGTCTGCGGCATCGCCATCATGATGGGCGGCGGACCGGTGCTGACCCACATGGCCGAGGTGGAACGGGCATTGAACGAGTTCTATCTCGACGAGGAAGGTGAACCGATAGAGAAATAAGTCGCCTGTCCTCGCCTTCCACGGCGCGGCGGGGTTAAGGCCACGCTGCTGCGCCGGCCTGCAGGATGCTCTCCGTGTACTGCACGGCATGCGATGCCGCCGGCCGGTTCACTGACGATTCCAATAATGATCTGCGGTGATTTTCTGCGGCGATCTTCCCTAGAATGCACGCTGACGATTCGAGCCGAGGATACCTCCATGACCGACAACCCGCAGGCCTTGAAAAAGGCCATCGCCCTGATCGACGCCGCCAACAGTGCCGACCCCAACCAGGAAACCGATGCCGACGGCAAGGTATGGCCCAAGGAGTTGCTCTACTCGCACCGCATGTCCGAGATGCTGGAACGATACGCACCGGATGCCGACGACGTGATGAAAATCGCGGTGCGTGCACAGCACATCGAACGCTGGAAATCCCCGCGCAGCGACTATCCGGAAGGTCGCCAGGGTTACCTGAAATGGCGCACCGACCTCTACAAGTTCCATGCCGACACCGCCGCTGCGCTGATGGCCGAGGCCGGTTATGGCGAGGACGATATCGAGCGCATGAAACTGGCGGTGGGCAAGCGGAAGCTGAAGGTGAACGCCGAGACCCAGCTGCTGGAGGACGTGATCGATCTGGTGTTCATCGAGCACTACATGCTGGCCTTCGCCGAGAAGCACCCCGAATACGACGAGGAGAAGTGGCTGGACATCATCCGCAAGACCTGGAAAAAGATGTCCGAGCGCGCTCAGCAGTTCGCCCTGTCCGGTGCGGTGAGGCTGCCGGAACCGCTGCTGCCGCTGATCCGCAAGGCCATCGGCTGAGCACGGGGCAAAGTGCCGCCTGCCGGGGCATGATGCCCTCACCCATCACCCGACGACGGAGCGATTGCCCATGTACAGCGAAGAAGACCTCAATGCGGCGGTGGAGGCCGGCATCTTCACCGAAGAGGCCGTGCGCGCCTTCCGTGACCATGTGGCGCACGCTGCTTCCGCGCCGATTGTCGACGAGGAACATTTCCGGCTGATCAGCGGCTTCAACGACATCTTCGTGGTCATCGCCTCTGTGCTGATGCTCATCGCGGTGGCCTGGATCGGCATTACCGTCACACCCTGGCTCGGGGCGCTGGCGTCCGCCATCACGGCGTGGGGGCTGGCAGAGTTCTTCACCCGCCGACGGCGCATGGCCCTGCCCTCGATCGTGCTGCTGCTGGCCTTTGTCGGCAGCGTTTTCGGCACCGGCGTCCTGTTACTGGGTTCGGACACGGGCACCATCCTGGCGAGCGCCCTGGCGGCAGCGGCAGCCTGGCTGCACTGGCGGCGCTTCCGGGTCCCCATCACCGTGGCGGCGGGCACAGCCGCTGCCGTCGCCTTTGCCATCGCCCTGGTGTTCAAGACAGTCCCTGCGGCCCGAGACCTGACCACTCTCATCGCACTGATCGCCGGCCTTGCCGTCTTCGCCCTGGCCATGCGCTGGGATGCGGCCGACCCCGGCCGGCAGACGCGGAAGTCCGACGTGGCATTCTGGCTGCATCTGCTGGCTGCGCCACTGCTGGTACACCCGGTCTTCACTGCGCTGGATGTCAGGGGCGGACAGGTCGGGATGGAGCAGGCACTGACGGTGATACTGCTCTATGTGGTCATCGCCTTGGTGTCTCTGGCGATCGACCGCCGTGCGCTGATGGTATCTGCGCTGGCCTATGTCCTGTATGCCTTCAGCGCCCTGCTGCAGCAACTCGGCGTGGTGAGCCTGGGCTTCGCCATCACAGCCTTGGCCATCGGCTCGGCCCTGTTGCTGTTGTCGGCCTTTTGGCACCCCTGCCGGACGTTCGTGCTCGGGCTGTTCCCGGAGGCGGTAAAGCGCCGCCTGCCGCCGCTTCAGTAATGGCTGGCTGAGGTGGGCGCAACCCTCCCGGCCTGCATCTTCTACCGCGCCGTTCCACCGGCCACGAGTCCCGCCAGCGGCTGATGGATCAAGAAATGCCGGCAGGGCCCACGGACGAGCGGCAGAAATGCCTGCATTCGGCGGATTAGAGTCTAAGCTGATACTGATTGAACAACTTTCTTTGGCGAACCGTGACTGCAAAATGGATGCTGTGGACACACAATGGACTACCAGACACTCTATCTGATCCTCTTCACCTCGCTGCTGATCCAGACCGCGGCGTTGCTGCAGACCTGGCGACAGAATCCGGAGGAGCCCGGGCTGCGCGACTGGGGCGTCTCCGGCGGACTGATGACGCTCGCCAGTCTGCTGATCGTGCTCGGCCTGTTCGCCGCCGGGGGGGCGACCCGTGCCGACACCCCCTTCTGGGTCCTGATGATCCGCGATACAGGCAGCGGCGTGGCGGCTGCGGGCTGGATGCTTGCCTGGGTGGGCACGCGGCGTTTTTTTCATCAACCGATATTCAGCTACCGCCTGATTGTGGTCTACGCTGCGATTTTCACCCTGATCCTGCTGCCCGGCGCCCAGATGCCCGGCTGGCGGGTCTTCATGGCCGGGCTGTCGATCGGCCTGTTTGCGCTGCTGGTCGCCTGGGAGCTGTTCCACCAGACGATGGACCGCAATCCCATCACCCGCCTGGCCGGTGCCGCCATGTGCCTGGTCTCCCTGGTGTGGGTGACCCGGGGACTGCTGGCCCTGGAGGACCTGTCACAGCCCAGCGGATCACTGCTGATCGATCGCTTCTGCATCTACAGCAGTATCGTGATGAGCATGGTATTCACGCTGTCGTTGATCCTGCTGACCAACCACCGGGTCAACAAGAAGCTGCGTGCACAGGCCTCGATCGACCCCTTGACCGGCGCCCTCAACCGTCGGGCCTTTTTCGAGGCCAGCCGCCCGTTGCTCGCCGCACTGCAACGGGAGGACAGCAGCCTGGCGCTGTGCGTCATCGACCTCGACCATTTCAAGCGGGTCAACGACGATCACGGCCATGCGATGGGCGACCGGGTGCTGAAGGGCTTTGCGGCACTGGTTCACGACAACCTGCGAGAGGGCGACCTGTTCGCCCGCTACGGCGGAGAGGAGTTTGTCATACTGCTGCAGCGCAGCAGCCTGGAGCAGGCCGTCCAGACCATCGAACGGCTGCGCGAGACCTGCCGTGTGCGCTTCGAGACGGCCGATGAAGCCCCCCTCGAGATCACCTTCAGCGCCGGCATCACCTATGCGAGGGGTCCCGCACTGGTGAGTCTCGAGGCCCTGCTCAAGGCGGCGGATGAATCGCTCTACCAGGCGAAGGATGGAGGCAGAAACCAGACCGTCCTCTGCGAGAAGGACGTGGGCTGGCCGCTGGCGGACATGACGCCTATCGTATCCGTTGCCAAATAGCCGATAGCAGCGAGGTCCGGCTCGCTCGTCGGCGCCGCCCGGATTCACCCCGTCGTGCCGAGCGCTTTCCCTGCGACAGCCTGTCTTACCCCGCCGTGTGGTGCTGCCAGGGTGATCCTCGTATGCTCAGTCACGCACCACGAGGTGCACGGCGATGATCGTGCAACGCCCCATCCACAGACGACCCAGCGACCATGGAGGTCACATGAAAACCCGCATCACGCGACTCTCGCCCCACCAGAACGGCAAGGTCTTCGCCGTTATCTCGGCGGTCAGCAGCCTCATCTTTGTCATCCCGATGTTGCTGATCATGCTGTTTGCCGCACCTGCGACAGATCAACAGGGCAATCCTGTCGACATCCCGGTCTTCATGTTCATCCTGATGCCTGTCTTCTACCTGGTGTTCGGCTATCTCTCGGTGGCGATCGGCTGCCTGATCTACAACCTCCTGGTGCGCTTCGTCGGCGGCATCGAGTTCGAACTGTCACGCCAGGACGACTAGCGCAGCCGGCCCGCCGACACCCCGCCCTCCCGCGATGCGTCCGGCGGGCCGGACATTCGCCCCGCTGTGCGCTCGTACAATGGCGACCGGTTTCCTCCGTACGGCGCTCAGTCGTTCAGCTGGTCGATCAACAGCACACCCATCACGCCCAGGCCCGTCCACATCAGCCATTCGTCATCGTTGCTGTCTTTTTTGTGGTGCTTGTCCGTGTCCTGGTAACCATAGTGGTGGTCATACCGATACGGGTCATGATGGCCCGGCTTATGATGGTGCTTGCGGGTCACCTTGTTCTGCTTCAACTCGCGCACATGCCCGCCAAACTCGGCATAACGGGATTGCAGGTAGCGACGCTCCCATTTCCTGAGCTTTCCGTCACTGCGCAGATCCCGCTCCAGATACTGCAGTTCTCGCTGTTCATGCCGCAGCACACGTACTTCCGGACGGGTCAGTGCACCACTCTTGATACCCTTCTCGATGGCTCGGCGGTGGTGTTCGTGTGCCTTGTCCAGGCTGTCGTGACCGGCCACGGCCGGCAGCGAGAGCGCGGCCAGCAGGATCGTCATCAGTGTCTTTTCCAGTTTCATCGGCTTGCTCCATGTGGCGGGGTACCCCGCGGACAGTCACAGTCTGGTGACACCGCATGAATCCAGCCTGAACGATCCTGACAATGCCCTGTGCCGACCACCGGCTTGCACATGAATCCCACGGTCTCGGCCCCGCCAAACCCTCTCATCGCAGGCAACGTCGTCGGCCCTCGCATATCGGCAGCACCGGGTAGCCCCGACCGCTTCGGCTCCCGGCTGGCACGAATCTCGCCTCTGGTTGTCATGGGATTGCCAGCAGGGCCCGGTCCGTCCTGCTGCACCGATTGAGGGTGACAGCGGTGCCATCTGCACTATGTTTGTGCGTGTGTGGCCCGACCTGCCGCTGTCATCCCGGCGACATGCCCGCTGGCGATCCTGTCGTACCCGAACCCAGGAGACAGACCGTGCAAGACGAATTGATGACAAGCGAGCTCGACCGGCTGTACCAGGCCCGACACCACGATCCCTTCGTGGTCCTCGGCAAGCATTCGGCAGGGGACGGCGAGGACCTGGTCCGGGCCTACATCCCGGACGCCTGCGAGGTGTCCATCGTCGAGGGCAACCTGCCCCTGCAGCGCCTGCCCGGCACCGACCTGTTCGAGTGGCGCGGCACAACCGGCACGGTACCGGAGCGCTACCGGCTGTTGTGGAGCGACAGCGGACATTGCGAGCACGTGGCGCACGACCCCTACAGTTTCCCGCCGCAGATTCCCGACTTCGACCTGCACCTGTTCAATGAGGGCCGGCATCGCCATGCCTACCGCATCCTCGGTGCCCACCCGCACGAGATCGACGGCGTGGCCGGCATCCTGTTTGCCGTCTGGGCGCCGAA
>JANTHH010000053.1 GCA_024762485.1 Chromatiales bacterium | reverse complement strand
CGGGTGATCGCCATGAAGGCAGACGAGCACCGGCCAATGATGCAGGCGTATTTTCCCGACCATGCCGGGCAGGCGGAATACTGGGCGGTGGATGACATCGATGTCGCGCCGCCTGCCCAGGGTGTCAGCCAGGCGGAGGCCCATCTGCTCGAACTGATCAGGTCACTGCAGGCCTAGCATGGTTCCCGGCCTCACAGCGGGGGCAGGTTCAAGGCACGCACGTCATCCCAGTCGGCCGAATTGGCCGCGGTGAAGCCTTTGAGCTTCAGGCCCGCGAGAATCTTCCTCCCCGCCGGGCTCTGCTCGAGACCGGTCAGTGCCTGGCTTATGGCGGCCGCAACCGTCGGCGGAACGGTCTTTGCTGCGGCGACCACGTGGGGGGTGTGTCCCTCGGATTGCCAGATGATGCGCAACTTGTCCCGCACTGCCGGCTTCATGTTCCTGAAGGTGCGCAGCACGCCCCCGCCGGCGCTGCTGAAGCCGGCGGCCACGTCGAGGTAAGTCGCATCATGGGTGGTGGCGAAGCGCGGTGTGTAGCGGATGCCCGCACTGTTCAGGGCCTGCCGTGGAAGCGTGGTGGCGCCGAAGGCGTTGGCTGACGGAAAGGCGATGGTTTTGCCCTCCAGGTCCTTGAGCCCATGGATTGGGCTTTCCTTTGCCACCACCAGGATGCCGGTGATCCGTTTGTCCCGCGCCCTCACCAGCGGCCGGTAGCCGGGATCCTGCTCGAAACTGATGAACTGGTGGGGGTTCATATAACCGAAGTCGTAGGCCCCGCGTCGCAGGTTCTCGGTGTATTCGGGAATGTTGCGGGCGCTGCGCAGCTCGAGCTTCACGCCGGTCTTGCGGCGGAGATATTTCACCAGCGGACCCCAGGTCTCGGCGGTGCGGATGGCGGAGTGCTGGGGTACGATGGCGAAGGTGTAGGTCGCCGGTCCGTCCGCACGGGTGCTCCCGGCCAGCAACAGGCCTGACAGCAGACCCAGCAGCAGGGGCAGTATCAGCAGTCGTTTCGGTTGGCGGGTAGGCATCGTGGATGCGTGGCAGGCAATCGTGGCCGGAGTCAGGACAATCGGGACGTCCAATATACTGTCTGTGAACCTGAGCGCCAAGAAGGGATCAGAGCCCTTGGGAACGGGAGGACCGCTCCCCCTGTCGGCTGTTTGCAGATGAGAGCGGATCCATAAACCCATGGCCGGTTATTTCCCCGCATCCGGGCGGTTATCGGTGGCAATCAGGAGGAAAGATTCAATGAAGAAGATCATAGGCAGTGTACTGCTGCTGGTCATGCCGGCGCTGGCGACGGCCACAGACAGCCCCTGGTGGAAGTTCTGGTCCGACAGCAGGCAGGAGACCGGCAGCACCACGGCGAACACGTCCACCCAATCATCGGCCGGCCGGTTGTTCACCGAGACCGAGCGACAGCGCCTGCGCGAGTTTCTGCGCACCCGCCAGCACAGTGTTTACGATCAGGATGCCGACGACGAGGGTGCCGACGATGACGATGATCACAAGAAAAACAAGCACAACGGCAAGGGCGGAAAAGGCAAGCAGAAGCCGCTGCCGCCAGGTCTGCAGAAGAAGGTTGCGCGGGGCGGCCAGTTGCCGCCCGGCTGGCAGAAGAAGCTGGCCCGTGGCGAGGTGATCGACGGTGATCTCTACAGTCAGTCTGAACCGCTGCCCTACGACTGGGCGCGTCGGCTGCACGATCCCGAGGGCACCGAGACGCGGGTCATCGGCGACAAGGTCTTCCGGGTGATGCGCAATACCCGAGAAATCCTCGATATCCTGGGACAATGACCCTCATCCGGGTTAACCTCTGAAACGGGCCGGGTGGCCCGTTTTTTATTGCCGAGATCATGTCTGAAAAACCCCCATTCATCCTCGTGGACGGTTCGTCCTATCTGTTCCGTGCCTTCCATGCCCTGCCGCCGCTGACCAACTCCAAGGGTGAGCCCACCGGTGCGCTGGTGGGCGTCATCAACATGCTGCGCAAGCTGCTGCAGGACTATAAGCCGACCCACATGGCGGTGGTGTTCGACGCCCCCGGCAAGACCTTCCGCGACGACATGTATCCCGAGTACAAGGCCCACCGGCCGCCCACGCCGGACGAGCTGAAGGCGCAGATCGCGCCGCTCTACGAGGCGGTGAAGGCGATGGGGCTGCCGCTGCTGGTGGTCGATGGTGTGGAGGCGGACGATGTCATCGGCACCCTGGCGCGCGAGGCGGCCGAGCAGGGTATGGAGACGGTCATCTCCACCGGCGACAAGGACATGGCCCAGCTGGTGGACGACCATGTCACCCTGGTCAACACCATGTCCGACACGGTCAGCGACCGCGAGGGTGTGATCGACAAGTTCGGTGTCGCCCCGGAGCAGATCATCGACTACCTGGCGCTGATGGGCGACAGCGTGGACAACATCCCCGGCGTACCCAAGGTCGGCCCCAAGACCGCGGCCAAGTGGCTGAAGGAATACGGCGACCTGGACAACATCATCGCCAATGCGGACCGTTTCAAGGGCAAGATCGGCGACAATCTGCGCGCCAGCCTGGACCAGCTGCCGCTGTCGCGCGAGTTGACCACCATCAAGACCGATGTGCCACTGGATGTTCATCCACAGGACCTGCGTGTCCGCGAACCGGATGTCGACAAACTGCGTGACATCTATCGGCACATCGAGGCGCGGCGGCTGCTCGCCACCCTCGACCAGGCGCAGGATGCCGGCGCGGCGCAGGACGCATCGCCTGCCCCCGCCGCCCCCCAGGGTGACTACCGGACCGTGCTCGACCAGGCCACGCTCGACGACTGGCTGGGCCGCCTGCGGGAGGCGGAGCTGTTTGCCTTCGACACCGAGACCACCAGCCTCGACTACATGCAGGCCGAGATCGTCGGGGTCTCCTTCGCGGTGCAGGCGGGCGAGGCCGCCTATGTGCCGCTGGCGCACAACTACCCGGGTGCGCCGGATCAGCTCGATCGCGCGCAGGTGCTGGCACAGCTGCAGCCGATCCTCGAGGACGCCGGGCAGGCCAAGGTCGGGCAGAATCTCAAGTACGACATGAGCGTGCTGGCCAATCACGGTATCGAGCTGGCGGGCATCGCCTTCGATACCATGCTCGAGTCCTATGTGCTCGATGCCACCGCCACCCGCCACGACATGGACTCGCTGGCGAAGAAATATCTCGGCCGCGACACCATCCACTTCGAGGATATCGCCGGCAAGGGCGCCAAGCAGCTGTGCTTCGACCAGATCCCGCTGGAGCAGGCCGGGCCCTACGCCGCGGAGGACGCGGATGTCACCCTGCAGCTGCATCAGACCCTGTGGCCGAAGCTCGAGGCCGAACCGAAGCTGGCTGCCCTGCTGCGCGAACTGGAGGTGCCGTTGGTGCCGGTGCTGTCGCGCATCGAGCGCACCGGGGTGCGGGTGGACTGTGCACTGCTGGCCGAACAGAGCCGGCAGCTGGCCGAGCGCATGCATGCCCTGGAACAGCAGGCCTACGAGATCGCCGGCCGGCCCTTCAACATGGGCTCGCCGAAGCAGATCGGCCAGATCTTCTTCGAGGAACTGGGGCTGCCGGTGGTCAGCAAGACCCCCAAGGGTGCGCCGTCGACCGCCGAGTCGGTGTTGCAGGAACTGGCCGATCAGGGGCACGAACTGCCGGCCCTGATCCTCGAACACCGCGGTCTGGCCAAGCTCAAGTCCACCTACACCGACAAGCTGCCGGAGATGGTGAGCCCGAAGACGGGGCGGGTGCACACCAGCTACCACCAGGCGGTGGCGGCCACCGGCCGGCTGTCCTCATCCGATCCCAACCTGCAGAACATCCCGGTGCGCAGCGAGGAGGGACGACGCATCCGCCGCGCCTTCGTGCCGGAGCCGGGCTGGAAGATGCTGGCCGCCGATTACTCGCAGATCGAACTGCGCATCATGGCCCACCTGTCGGGTGATGAAGGCTTGCGCCGGGCCTTCGCTGCCGGCGAGGACATCCACCGGGCCACCGCTGCCGAGGTGTTCGCCGGCGGCGACCTGGGTGCCGTGACGCCGGAGCAGCGTCGCTCGGCCAAGGCGATCAATTTCGGCCTGATCTACGGCATGTCCGCCTTCGGACTGGCGAAGCAGCTGGGCGTGGAGCGTGGCGTGGCACAGGAATACATCGACCTGTATTTCACCCGCTATCCCGGGGTGGCCGCCTTCATGGAGCAGATCCGTCAGCAGGCCCGAGAGCAGGGCTATGTCGAGACCCTGTTCGGTCGCCGGCTCTACCTGCCGGAGATCAACGCCCGCAACGGCCAGCGTCGCGCGGCGGCCGAGCGCACCGCCATCAATGCCCCCATGCAGGGCACCGCGGCGGACATCATCAAGCGCGCCATGCTGGCGATGGACGCGTGGCTGCAGCAGACGCAGCCCCGGGCGCGGATGCTGATGCAGGTGCACGACGAACTGGTGTTCGAGGTCCACCCCGATGCCCTGCCGCAACTCACCGACAGTGTGCGTGAGCACATGCAGGGGGCGGCCGAGCTCAGTGTGCCGCTGGAGGTGGACGTGGGGGTGGGCGACAACTGGGACGAGGCGCACTGAGGGTGTCAGTCACGGGCCCTGCCCGCAGACAGTCCAGACCCGGCTAGAATAACGAAGAGAGAAGTCGACCCCGGGATTGTTGGCGTGACCGCCTGCTGCCGCGTGGATCGACCGGATGCCGGGTCAGGGAGGGGACATGCCATCACGGGCGAAGTTATGGTTGACGGCCTGGCTGCTGGTCTTTGCCGCCTGGGTCTGGGCGTTGGGATTTGTCCTCGAGCCCGTCCCCCACGCCGGCTGGATCCTGTTGTTCACCTATTTCATTGCCGATGCCGGTTCCTACCTCTTCCACTATGTGGTCGACCATTACGGCGACCCCGCGCGGGCCGGGCTGGTGCGTGACTTTCAGTGCCATCACCTGACGCCATGCGGCATTGCCGAGCGCCCGCTGTGTGAGGTGCTCTGCCCGGCGGCGCGGATCGTCACCCCGGTGATGCTGCTGCTGTGGCCCGTGGTGGTCGCAGGCTGGTTGCCCGGCTGGCTGGTGCTGGCCGGCTGGGCACTGGGGTCGCTGTGGGTGTTCACCCAGCTGTTCCACCGCTGGGCCCACATGCCGCAGACGCGGGGCGCGGTGCGCTGGCTGCAGCGCTTGCGGCTGGTGGTGGGGCCGGTCGAGCACGCCCGCCATCACCGGGCGCCCTACGATTCGAACTTCGCCGTCATCAACGGCTGGAGCAACTGGCTGTTCGACCGCATCGGTGTGCCGGCACTGCTGGACGGGCTGCTGGCCGGCCTCGGTATCCACAAGCGAACCCTCGGCGACAGCCTTGAGCGCCTGCGCCGGATCGAGTCCGCCGGCGAGGGTCCGGGCTGAGAACACGACCTGTTTGAACTTCGTCTGCTGTTTTCTGGTCTATGATTCAGTACGAATCATGACGGGTGACCCACTGACCCGTCGCAGACTTCCCAGCCGGAAGCGAGCTGACCCCGCGGTGCTATAATGGCCCCGGGGTCTTTTTTTGCCTCTTGCAAGGACGTGGCCAGCAACGCTGCCGGGCCGTCTCCGATCCCTGCCCGGCCAATGGCGGCTGCGGTTATCTTCTTTCTGTCCCGAGGGTATGTGAGTTAACCATGAGTGACTCCTTTGTAACTGAGTGTGTGCGCCGCGACAAGGAACTGCGTGGCCGGGTAAAGCGTCTCGGCGCCCTGCTCGGGCGGGTGGTGCGAGAGCAGTCCGGCGAGGAGTCCTACCGGGTGCTGGAGAGCCTGCGCAAGGGTTTCATCCAGTTGCGCAGACAGCCGGACGAAAAGCGACTCGGCCAGCTCAAACGGAAGATCCATCGCCTGCAGCCGGCGACCCTGCGACCGGTGATCCGTGCCTTCAGCATCTATTTCCAGCTCGTCAACCTGGCGGAGGAGGGTTTCCAGCACCGCCAGCGCCGCCGCATCGCCGCCAAGGGCGGGGTGCTGTGGCAGGGCTCCTTCGACGCCTGCCTGCGCGACATGCGCGAGGCCGGCGTGAGCCCGCAACAGTTGGAGGATCTGCTCAGCGAGATCCGCTACATGCCGGTGTTCACCGCCCATCCGACCGAGTCCAAGCGGCGCTCGATCATGGGGCTGCTGCGGCGCATCTTTCTCTCGGCCGAACGGCTCGAGGGGCCGGTCGACCGCATCGATCACAAGGAGCGCGCCAGTCACGAGCTGCTGACCCGCATTCAGACCCTGTGGAAGACCGACGAGGTGCGGCCTGCCCGCCCCGAGGTGCGCAACGAGATCCGTATGGGTCTGTCCTATTTCACCGACAGCCTGTTCGATGTGATTCCGGAACTCAATCGCCGCCTGATGGGTGCGATCGATCGGGTCTACGGTGATCATCCGGACTACACCCCCGCCGACCTGCCGCCGCTGATCCGTTTTGGCTCATGGATCGGTGGTGACCGTGACGGCAACCCCAATGTCACCGCCGAGACCACCCGCGAGGCCCTGCTGCTGCACCAGCAGACGGTGCTCGGGTTGTACCGGGCACGTACCCGTGAACTGGTCAGCTGCCTGACCCATTCCACCAATTTCTGTACCCCCACCCAGCGCCTGCTCGACAGCCTGCGGGCCGACGAGGAAGGCGGCTGGTTCGATCGCCCCGAGATCTTCCACAACGAGCCCTACCGGCGGAAGCTCTATGCCATGGGGCGCCGGCTCGGCGCCAATCAGGCGCGGGTCGAGGCCATGCTCGGTGGCCAGCGGGTGGCCCTGCCGGAACCGGGCTATCGCAGTGAAGAGGATTTCATCACCGATCTGCTGATGATCCGTGAATCACTGATCAGCCATGGCGACGAGGTGGCGGCCGACGAGGAACTGCTCGATCTGTGGCGTCTGGCGCGCACCTTCGGTTTTTATCTCTCCCAACTGGACATCCGCCAGGAATCCACCGTGCACACCGAGACCCTGGCCGAGGTGCTCCGGGTCACCGGCATTGAAGAGGATTTCGCCGCGCTGGACGAGGGCGCGCGCATCAACCGCCTGGTGAAGGTGTTGGAGGAGCCGCCTCAACTGGCCCGCCGTGAGGACCTGGGCGACATGAGCCGCGAGGTGCTGGCGGTGTTCGACCTGATCGGCGAGATGCGCCGCGAGGTCAGCCCCCATGCCATCAGCCGCTACGTCATCTCCATGGCCCACAGTGCCTCGGACGTGCTGACGGTGATGGCCCTGGCTGCGGTCACCGGCCTGGTGGGGCGGCGCGATGGCGAATGGTTCTGCCACCTCGGGGTGTCGCCCCTGTTCGAGACCATCGAGGATCTGGCCCACGTCGAGCCGGTGATGAAACGGCTGCTGGACGAGCCGGTCTACCGCGAGTTGTTGGCGGTCCATGGCAATCGCCAGGAGGTGATGCTGGGCTACTCGGACTCGGCCAAGGACGGTGGCATCGTCGCCTCCGCCTGGAACCTCTACGAGGCACAGCAACGGATCATCGCCATCGGCAACGCGCGCGGTGTGCGCATCCGCCTGTTCCACGGTCGCGGTGGCACCATCGGTCGCGGCGGCGGTCCGACCCACGAGGCGATCCTCTCCCAGCCGGCCGGTACCGTGCAGGGGCAGATCAAGTTCACCGAGCAGGGCGAGGTGCTGTCGTACAAGTACAGCAATCCGGAGACCGCGACCTATGAACTGACCATGGGGCTGAGCGGGCTGATCCAGGCCAGTCGTGGCCTGATCGAGCCACCACCCGAGGACCCGCCCGTACGTGCCCGGACCATGGGTCAGCTGGCGGAATTGGGCGAGCAGCACTACCGCACCCTGACCGAGAAGACCCCAGGCTTCCTCGATTACTTCTACGAGGCCACGCCGGTCAGCGAGATCGCGCAGATGAACATCGGGTCACGACCGTCGCACCGTGCCAAGGGTGACCGCTCCAAGTCATCGGTGCGGGCCATCGCCTGGGTGTTCGGCTGGGCGCAGGCGCGCCAGACCCTGCCCGCCTGGTATGGACTGGGCACTGCCCTGCACGACTGGCGTGGTGATGATCCGGCACGGCTCGATACCCTGCGTCAGCTCTATAACGACTGGCCGTTCTTCCGTGCGCTGTTGTCCAACACCCAGATGGCACTGGTGAAGACCGACCTGAAGATCGCCGAGGAGTACGCCCACCTGACCCATGACCCGGCGGTGGGCGAGCGGGTGTTCGGGCTTATCCGCGAGGAATATCAACTGGCCCGGGATGAGATCCTGACCATCGCCGGAATATCGGAGCTGCTGGAAGAGAATCCACTGCTGAAGCAGTCACTGGCACGACGGGCCCCTTACCTGGATCCGCTCAACCACATCCAGCTGGAACTGATTCATCGCTACCGTGCCGAGAATCTCCCGGAGGAGGTGCGCGAGGAGAACCTCGACCCCCTGCTGCGTTCCATCAACGCCATCGCCGCCGGCATGCGCAATACCGGGTAAAGAGCGCCGGGCCAGGGAGGGCGTCGGCTGGCGGCACACGGGGTTTCCGTACTAGAGTGACCGCGGTGACCATCGGCAGGGTTCAAGGAGGGGCAGGTGTCTGCACAGCGTATTCCCGGGACTGTCCTCGTCTGGCTGTCCGGCCTTCTTCTGCTCTTCACTGCCTGTGGTGTTCAGGCGCGCCTGCCGGAGAACCTGCCGCCGGCGCTGCAGCCCTGGATCGACTGGGTGCTGGCAGACAGCCCCGAGCACAGCTGTCCCTTTCTCTATACCGGTGCCGGGCGCAGTTGTGCCTGGCCCTCGGGCCTGTCTCTCGAGGTCGACCCGGCGGGCGGCCGTTTCTCCCAGCAGTGGCGTATCTACCGTGAAGGCTGGCTGACCCTGCCGGGCGGCCACGGCCAGTGGCCGCTGCAGGTGACGGCCAATGGCGAGGCCGTGGCCGTGACCGCCCACGAGGGTGCCCCGGCGGTCTACCTGCCCGCCGGCGAGTACGAGCTGGCGGGGCGCTTCGAATGGAACGATATGCCCAAGTCCCTGCCGCTGCCGGCGGCCGTGGGGCTGGTCGAACTGGTGGTGGCCGGCAGGCCGGTGGCCTTCCCGGTGATCGATCCGGCCAACGGCATGCTGTGGATCCAGAAGGTGCGGCCGGGAGATGAAGCAGGCCGGCTGGAGGATCGCCTGCAGGTGCAGCGTTTCAGGCGGATCCTGGATGACCTGCCGATGCTGGTGGAGACCCGCCTGCGGCTGCAGGTCTCGGGGCGCCAGCGGGAGGTGCTGATCGATCACCCCATGCTGGCCGGCGCCATCCCGCTGCGGGTCGACTCGCCGCTGCCGGCCCGGCTGGAACCGGACGGTCGCCTGCGGGTGCAGCTGCGCCCGGGTGAGTGGTGGCTGAGTGTACACAGCCGTTTCCCCGGGGAGGTGCTGGAGCTGAAAGCGCCACCGGATGCCATCGAGATCTGGTCCTTCCAGGCGGTCAGCGCCCTGCGCCTGGTGGAGGTCAGCGGTGCGCCGACGGTCGATCCGCGCCAGACCCTGATGCCGGCAGAATGGCGCGGGCTGCCGGCCTACCGCATGGAACCGGGCGGGCGGCTGGTGTTTTCCGTCAAGCGCCATGGTGATCCTCAGCCCGAGCCGAACCGGCTGGAGATCAGCCGCGAGGCCTGGCTGGATTTCGATGGCGGTGGCTATACCGTGCGCGACCGCATCAGCGGCAGCATGACCTCGGGCTGGCGCCTCGACACCCTGCCCGAATACCGGCTGGGCCGGGTGCTGCTGCAGGGCCGGCCCCAGTTCATCACCCGGCTGGCAGGTCAGGAGGGTGCCGGCGTCGAGGTACGGCGGGGCCAGGTCGACCTGCTGGGTGTCGGCCGCCTGGCGTCGCCGATCGACCGGCTCGATGCCGTAGGCTGGCGCCAGGACTTCACCCAGGCCGATTTCACCCTGCACCTGCCGCCGGGCTGGCGACTGTTATCGGCCAGCGGCATGGACAACATCCCGGCCACCTGGCTGCAGCGCTGGACCCTGCTGGATCTGTTCATGGTGCTGATCACCACGCTGGCGGTGGCACGCCTGTGGGGCTGGCGCTGGCTGGTGCCGGCCCTGCTGACGCTGGCGCTGCTCTGGCACGAGCCCGGCGCGCCGCGTTACGTGTGGCTCAATCTGGTCGCCGCCGTGGCGCTGTTGCGGGTGGTGCCACAGGCCTCGCGCTTCCATCGGGTGCTGCAGGCCTACTGGGCATTGAGCCTGTTCGCGCTGCTGGTGATCGCGCTGCCCTTCATGGTCGAGCAGATCCGTGTCGGCGTGTATCCGCAGCTCGAACGGCCCTACCAGGCCATGGTGTCTCCGGCCCACCAGCCCCGGACAGTGCAGCCCCGGCTGGAGCAGGATGCGGGGGTGATGGAATCGCCGGCGGGACATGCGGCCGATGTCCTGGCCCGCAAGCTGGAGGCGCCGGGTGGTCCGGTATCCAGCCTCGCCGCCCCCGCCCTGCCCAAGGGAGGGGGGGCAGCCCGCTCCATCGTCGAGTTCGATCCCCAAGCCATCGTGCAGACCGGCCCGGGCCTGCCGCAGTGGCAGTGGAACCGGGTGCACTTCAGCTGGAACGGACCGGTGCAGCAGGGCCAGACGATCCATCTCATCTACCTGTCGCCGGGCCAGAACCTGCTGCTCAACCTGCTGCGGATGGCCCTGTTGCTGGTACTGGCGGCGCGTTTCGTGGGCAGGGCCGAGATCGGCCGCTGGCTGCCGGGGCGCACGGCGGCACCCCTGCTGCTGGTCGCCCTGCTGCTGCCGGCCCCGCCGGATGCCTCGGCCGGCGATATCCCCGGTCCCGCGCTGCTGGAGCAGCTGAAGGCACGGCTGCTCGAGGCGCCCGGGTGCGCCCCGGCCTGTGCGGACATCCCCGGCATGACCCTGACCGCGAGCGGGGACCGGCTGCAGCTTGATCTGCAGGTCCACGCCCAGGCCGAGGTCGCCATGCCCCTGCCCGGGCGGGCTGATCACTGGCTGCCAGATTCCGTCACCCGCAACGGTGCGGCCGTCCTGCTCTACCGCGATCACCGGGGGGTGCTGTGGACCCTGCTGCCGCCCGGTGTCCATCGCCTGCAGCTTTCCGGCTCCCTGCCGCAACGGGCCACGGTGCAAGTGCCGTTAGCCCTGCGGCCGCAGCGGGTGCGTGCCGAGCTACAGGGCTGGAGCCTGGACGGCGTGGATGAACAGGGGGCGCCGGCCGCGCAGTTGCAGCTGACCCGCAAGCAGGTGGCGCCCGGGCCCGCCAGCAAGACTGCCGCCGCGCTGGAACCGGCGGCGCTGCCGCCCTTCGTGCGCATCGAGCGCACCCTGCACCTGGGGCTGGAGTGGACGGTGCAGACCCGCGTGCTGCGCGTCTCCCCCATGGGCACGGCGGTGGTGTTGCGGGTGCCGCTGCTGGCGGGCGAGTCGGTGACCACGCCGGATATCCGGGTGGAGAATGGCAAGGCGCTGGTGCAACTGCCCGCCAGTGCCCGCGAGACGGGCTGGAGCTCGGTGCTGGCGCAGGGCGACATCCTATTGCAGGCCAGCCGGCAGAGCGACTGGGTGGAGCGCTGGCTGCTGGATGTCAGCCCGATCTGGCACGTGACCGCCGAGGGCATCGCAGTGGTGCATCACACAGATGCCCAGCGGCAATGGCTGCCGGAATGGCGGCCCTGGCCGGGGCAGTCGCTGCGACTGAAGATCAGCCGTCCCGCTGGTGTGGCGGGGCGCAGCCTGACCATCGAGTCGGCCGAGTTGCGACTCAGCCCGGGTCTGCGTGCCAGCGACAGCCGGCTGGAACTCGCGATCCGCGCCAGCCAGGGTGGACGCCACAGCCTGCGCCTGCCGCCCGATGCCCGCCTGCAATCGGTGGTCATCGATGGCCAAGCGCAACCGATCCGCCAGCAGGGACAAGTGGTGGAGCTGCCGATACATCCCGGCCTGCAGCGCATCGCCCTGGCCTGGCGCTCACCCGAGGCGATCACCAGCCTGTTGCGCACGCCGGCGATCGACCTCGGCACAGCCGCGGTCAACAACAGGCTGGCGGTTTCGCTGGGGCCGGATCGCTGGATCCTGTTCCTCCACGGACCCGCCATGGGGCCCGCGGTGCTGTGGTGGGGGGTGCTGGCGGTGGTGCTGATCGCGGCGCTGATCCTGGATCGCCTGCCATTCAGCCCGCTGCGTCACTACCAGTGGGTGCTGCTGGCGCTGGGGCTGACCCAGACCGAGTTGTTCGTGCCCCTGCTGGTGGGCGGCTGGCTGCTCGCGCTGGGGTTGCGTCGGCGCCTGCCGATGCCGGCAGAGGCCAGCCGCTTCAACCTGGTCCAGCTGGGCCTGGTCTTCTGGACCGTGCTGGCGCTGCTCACCCTGGTGGTCTCCATCCAGCAGGGCCTGCTCGGCCGGCCGGACATGCTGGTGGCCGGCAACCAGTCCTCGGCGACCCTGTTGAACTGGTACCAGGACCGCAGCGACGGGCTGTTTCCCGATGCCAGGGTGCTGTCACTGCCCCTGCTGGCCTACCGCTTGTTGATGCTGGCCTGGGCGCTGTGGCTGGCCTTCGCCCTGCTACGCTGGCTGCGTTGGGGTTGGGACTGTTTCACCCGTGGCGGCATGTGGCGCCGGCTTGAGAGAAGGCCGAAATCGGACAAGCCGTCAGTCAAGACCCCTGGTTCCGTAACTGACGAGCCTTGAACGGGTCAGGGGCGGCGGGATGGGGCCCTTGCTTCAATGCATCAGGGGACAGGTCATTCGCAGAATTCCTTGACCTGTTTCTGCCAATGTTCGATCAGTGCCTGCCGCTCCTTGTCTGAAACCCAGTGCATATTACCCTGCTCGTCCGGTCGTGCGAGACGCCCCCCGCGGGCCTGGGAAAAGAACCGGAGATGACGTTTTGCGTCTTCGCAATATTGTTTGTTGACTTCGCGGATTGCCTGCTCTCTTTCGTGTTTCGCCTTTTTTTCCCGTTGTGCGGCATCGAATTCCTGCAATAGCTTCTGCTGTTTCTGCCAGCGTTCCTGTTGCCGGGCCTTGTCCACTTCGGGCGGCTTGGGGATGGCGATCTCTTCACAGGGCGCATCCCTGGGTTTTTCAGCCTGGTAGTGCACCTCACCCTTGTCATCCACCCATTTGTAGACATGATCAGCCACGGCGGTCTGCAGGGCAAACAGCGATATGACAAGGCAGAAGATTCCCACTTTAAAGAATTGCTGCATCCTCATGGCAAGGCTCCCTTTGCGGTTGGACATCCATGCAGGAAAGCATGGGGTGGTTACTGACGAGAATAGTATTGAATGACCTGAGGATGCCCGCAAGGTCTGATCGATATCA
>JANTHH010000052.1 GCA_024762485.1 Chromatiales bacterium | reverse complement strand
CAGCAACTCGCACCCAGCATCATGCTCGAGCACCCGGCTGCAGCGACGGGCCTGCTGCGCCGCTGGGTGGGCGAGCGGGTGCGCTATGCGGATGTCTGATGGCGCGTCATGCCGGCGCCCGTTGCCGGGCCATGGTCCGGTATAATCGACCCCATCGAAGACTGCCGGCCCTGCCGGTGGCATACCTGATAACGACAAGGAACCGGTTGGCATGCCACAGGCGGACCCCCGCCCCCTGATCGCCCACGTCATCTACCACCTCGGGGTCGGTGGTTTGGAAAACGGTGTGGTCAATCTCATCAATCACCTGCCGGCGGACAAATACCGTCACGCGCTGGTCTGCTTCGCCGGTGCCGACGCGGGCTTCGCGCGGCGCATCCGGCGCGACGACGTGACCATCCACGATGTGCACAAGCAGCCCGGTCACGACCTCGGCGCCAGCTGGCGGCTGTACCGGCTGTTCCGCCAGATCCGCCCCGCCATCGTCCACACCCGCAATCTCGGCACCCTGGAGGCCCAGGTGCCGGCCTGGCTGGCCGGGGTGCCGGCGCGCCTGCACGGCGAGCATGGCTGGGACACCTTCGACCCGCACGGCGAGCATCGTGGCTATCAGCGGCTGCGCCGTTTGCACAGCCCGTTGATCCAGCGCTTTGTACCGCTGTCCGGCGAGCTGGAGGCCTACCTGATCGAGCGGGTGGGCATCCCCCGCGACAAGATCACCCGTATCTACAACGGTGTGGACGTGGCGCGCTTCCAGCCGGCGGCGGGCCATGGCGCGGACGGGGCGCTGCCGGCGGGCTTCGCCGCTGACGACAGTATCGTCATGGGCACGGTGGGGCGCATGCACGGGGTCAAGGACCAGCTGAACCTGGCCCGTGCCTTCATCGCCCTGCAGTCGTTGCTGCCCGAGAACGCCGCACGGTTGCGGCTGGTGATGGTGGGCGAGGGGCCGCTGCGTGGCGAGTGCCAGACGCTGCTGACGGAGGCCGGCCTGGCCTCGCAGGTGTGGCTGCCCGGTGCGCGCGACGATGTGCCGGCGTTGCTGGGTGCGCTCGACCTGTTCGTGCTGCCCTCCCGCGCGGAGGGCATCTCCAACACCATCCTCGAGGCCATGGCCTCGGGTCTGCCGGTGGTGGCGACCGCCGTCGGCGGCAACCCCGAACTGGTGGCCGACGGCGAGACCGGCACGCTGGTGCCGGCATCCGACCCGTCGGCACTGGCCGCGGCGCTGGCGGGCTATGTGACCGATCTGGCCCGGCTGCACAGCGAGGGCGAGGCGGCACGGACACGGGTGGAGCAGCAGTTCAGCCTCGACGCCATGCTGGCGCGTTACGGCCGACTGTATGATGAGGCCCTGCAACGGGCGGGGGTGAGCTGAATCATGTGCGGTATCGTCGGTATCTTTGCGCCGGGACTGGGGCGCGAGCCGCAGCGGGACATCCTGCAACGGATGAACGAGGCACAGTTCCACCGCGGGCCGGACGAGGGCGATCTGCACCTGGAGCCGGGCGTCGGGCTGGGCCATCGCCGTCTGTCCATCATCGACCTCTCCAGCGGCCGGCAGCCGCTGTGCAACGAGGATGGTTCGGTGTGGATGGTGTTCAATGGCGAGATCTACAACTTCGCCGAACTGCGGCGGGAACTGGAGGCGGCGGGCCACGTGTTCCGCACCCACACCGACACCGAGGTCATCGCCCACGGCTGGGAGGAATGGGGTGAGGACTGCGTGCAGCGCTTTCGCGGCATGTTCGCATTCGCGGTGTGGGACCGTAACCGCGGCCAGCTGTTCGTCGCCCGCGACCGCCTCGGCATCAAGCCGCTTTATTACGCCTGGCTGGCCGACGGCAGCTTCATCTTCGGCTCCGAGCTGAAGGCGCTGCTGGCCCACCCCGGGCTGGTGCGCGCGCTCGATCCCCGCGCGGTGGAGGACTATTTCGCCTACGGCTATGTGCCCGAGCCGCGCACCATCCTGAAGGATGTCCATAAGCTGGAGCCGGCCCACCGGCTGACCCTGCGACGCGGCGAACACACCCGGCCACAGCCGCGCCAGTACTGGGAGCTGCCCTTCGCCGATGTCGGTGTGCACCGCCTGGAGCAGGCCGCCCCGGAGCTGATCGAGCGCTTCCGCGAGGCAGTGGATATCCGCCTGGTGGCCGATGTGCCGCTGGGGGCCTTCCTCTCCGGCGGGGTCGACTCCAGCGCTGTGGTGGCGATGATGGCCGGGCTGCGTGACGAGCCGGTGAAGACCTGTTCCATCAGCTTCGATGACCCGGACTACGACGAGGCCGCCTACGCCGCCCAGGTGGCGGCGCGCTATCACACCGATCACCAGGTCGAGGTGCAGCAGGCGGACGACTTCGGCCTCATCGACCGCCTCGCCACCCTCTACGACGAACCCTTCGCCGACAGCTCGGCCATGCCCACCTACCGGGTGTGCGAGGCGGCGCGCAAGCGGGTCAAGGTGGCGCTGTCGGGGGATGGCGGCGACGAACACCTGGCCGGCTACCGGCGCTATCGCATGCACATGCATGAACAACGGCTGCGCGACCTGCTGCCCGCGGGGCTGCGCCGGCCGCTGTTCGGCCTGCTCGGCAGTCTCTACCCCAAGGCCGACTGGGCGCCGCGCCCGCTGCGCGCCAAGAGCACCTTCCAGTCGCTGGCGCGCGATGCGGTGGACGGCTTCTTCCACAGTGTCTCGCGCATGGCCGACGCGCACCGCGCCGCGCTCTACAGCGACCGTTTCAAGGCCGAGCTGCAGGGCTACGATGCCAGCGAGGTGCTGCACCGTCACGCGCGCAACGCGCCCACCGACCACCCGTTGTCGCTGGTGCAGTACCTGGATATCAAGACCTTCATGGTCGGTGTGCTGCACAAGGTGGACCGCGCCAGCATGGCCCACGGCCTGGAGGTGCGCTGCCCGCTGCTCGACCACGAGCTGGTGAGCTGGATCTCGGGCCTGCCGCCGGATCTCAAGCTGCACGGCGGCGAGGGCAAGTACGTGTTCAAGAAGGCGCTGGAGCCCTACCTGCCGAATGACATCATGTACCGCCCGAAGATGGGCTTCTCCATCCCCATGGCCGCCTGGTTCCGTGGTCCGCTGCGGCAGAAGGTGCGTGATGCGGTGCTCGGCGAGCAGCTGCTCGACAGCGGCCTGTTCGAGCCGCGTTATCTCCAGCAGCTGGTGGACCAGCACCAGTCGGGGCGGCGCGACAACAGCACCATGCTGTGGGAGCTGCTGATGTTCGCCGCCTTCCAACAACAGGTGATGGACGCGTGAGCGGGCCGCATCCAGCCATCGTGGTGATCGCCAGCCTGTTTCCCCATGGGGGCCGGCCCGGTGCCGGGCTGTTCATACGCGAACGCATGTTCCGCGTAGGTGAGCACTTACCCCTGACGGTGATCTCGCCCCAGCCCTGGTTCCCGTTGCAGGGCCTGATCCGCCGCTTCAGGCCGCACTTTCGGCCACCCGCGCCGGTGCAGGAGGTGCAGGAGGGCATCGAGGTGTATTTCCCCCGCTTTTTCTCGTTGCCGGGTGCGCTGCGCTGGCTCGACGGCTGGGCCATGGCCTGGGCCGCGCGCGGCCTGCTGAGACGGCTCCAGGCCGAGGGCCGGGCCGACATCATCGACGCTCACTTCGCCTATCCCGACGGCTTCGCCGCCACCCGCCTGGGCCGCTGGCTGGGCCTGCCGGTGACCATCACCCTGCGCGGCACCGAGCCGCGTACCGCCGGCTACGCCTGGCGGGGCCGGCTGCAGCGTCAGGCCCTGCTGGCGGCCGATCGGGTGTTCGCGGTGGCCGACTCGCTGCGCCAGCTGGCATTGCATGAAGGTGTGCCCGAGGCACGCACCCGGGTGATCGGCAACGGGGTCGACGCCAACCGCTTCCAACCCCTCGACAAGGCCGAGTGCCGCCGGGCGCTGGGGCTGCCGGCAGATGCGCCGGTGCTGGTCAGCGTCGGCGGGCTGGTGGAGCGCAAGGGCTTTCACCGGGTCATCGAACTGCTACCGGCGCTGCGCGAGCGACACCCGGATCTGCGCTACCTGGTGGTCGGGGGCGGCAGCCCCGAGGGCGACTGGAGCGGGCGCCTGCAGCAGCAGGTGCAGGATCTGGGCCTGGCGGAGGCGGTACATTTCCTCGGTCCCTGGGCGCCCGAGCGGCTGAAGGAGGTGCTGTCGGCGGCGGATCTGTTCGTGCTCGCCACCCGCAACGAGGGCTGGGCCAACGTGTTCCTCGAGGCCATGGCCTGCGGCCTGCCGGTGATCACCACCGACGTCGGCGGCAATGCCGAGGTGGTGAGCGACCCGTCGCTGGGCACGGTGGTGCCCTTCGGCGATGCCGCGGCGCTGCAGGCGGCCATCGACGCGGGTCTGCGACGCGACTGGGACCGCGATGCCATCCTCGCCCACGCCCGGGCCAACAGCTGGGACAGCCGCGTCGCCATCCTGCTCGAGGAGTTCCGGGCATTGGCCGGGTAGGGTCCGGCTCGCCCGACATGGCATAATCTGCGCCTTACCCGCACCCCTGTCTCATCGGTTCCCGCATCCACGTGTCCACACCCACCCGCATCGCGTTTCACGAAGCCCACTGGCTGGATGCCGCGCAGGCACCACTGCCGGGCGCACCGCGGCGTTTTCATCGCTGGCTGCGTGACCCGGCCTCGCTGACGCGGCGGGTGATCGGGGCATGTCCCGGTCGTTTCCGGGTGCAGGTGCTGAGGCAGCACTGGGCGCGACCACTGCCGAGCGAGGCCGCACTGCTGGGGATGCGCCGTGGCGAGCGGGCGCTGCTGCGCGAGGTGCGGTTGCAGTGTGATGGCCGGTCCTGGGTGTTCGCGCGCACCCTGATCCCCGTCGGCAGCCTGCGCGGGCGGGCCCGCCGGTTGGGGCAGCTGGGCAGCCGCCCGCTCGGTGCGGTGCTGTTCGCCGATCCGACCACCCGTCGCGGCGCGCTGCAGCAGGCCAGGCTGGGTCCCCGGCATGCGTTGTTTCACGAGGCGCTGGCGGGTCTGCCTGTCGAGCGGCCTGAGGCACTCTGGGGGCGCCGCACCCTGTTCATCTATGCCGGCCAACCCCTGCTGGTGAACGAGATCTTTCTCCCCGGGATCCCGGAGCCTGCGCGATGAACGGGCGGCGGACCGATTGGCGCGAGCGGCTGCACCAGTACTGGCTGCTGGTGCGGGCCGATCGGCCCATCGGCATCTTTCTGCTGCTGTGGCCGGCGCTGTGGGCCTTGTGGCTTGCCGGCGAGGGGCACCCCGACCCCTGGGTGGTGCTGATCTTCGTGCTTGGCACCGCCCTGATGCGCTCTGCCGGCTGCGCGGTGAACGACTATGCCGACCGGGATTTCGACGGCCAGGTGGCGCGCACCTGCCAGCGACCGCTGGCGACCGGCGCGGTGAGTCCGCGCGAGGCCATCGCGGTGTTCGTGGTGCTCAGCCTTGCCGCCTTCGGCCTGGTGCTGTTCCTCAACACCCTGACCATCCTCAATTCCCTCGTGGCACTGTTCCTGGCGGCGCTCTATCCCTTCATGAAGCGCCATACCCACATGCCCCAGCTGTTCCTCGGCATGGCCTTCGGCTGGGCAGTGCCGATGGCCTTCACCGCGCTGCAGGGGCAGATCCCGCCGCTGGCCTGGCCCCTGTTCGCGGCGACGGTGATCTGGGCGCTGATCTACGACACCATGTATGCGATGGTGGACCGGGAGGATGATCTGAAGGTGGGCATCAAGTCGACAGCCATCCTCTTCGGCCGTTATGACCGGTTGGTGATCGGTCTGCTGCAACTGCTGATGCTGGCCCTGTTGGCCTGGGTCGGCTGGCAGGCGGGGCGCGGTGTGATCTATGCCGTGGGGCTGTTGATCGGCGCGGGGCTCTTTGTCTATCAACAATGGCTGATCCGCGACCGCGTGCCGGCAAAATGTTTTCAAGCCTTTCTAAATAATCATTATTTTGGCATGGTGGTGTTCTTCGCCCTGGCACTCGACTACCTGTTCGAGGGCACATAAATGCGATTTCCCCTTGATTCTGCCACCGGCCTGAGCTAAAAACTCTCGCCGCTTCGTAAGCTTTATATAGGAATGATCTGATGACGGTGGAGCTGCCGCCCGACTACAAGCCGAGTCCCGATGAGGAATACATGGGGCCGGAACAACTCGAATATTTTCGCCGCAAATTGCTGAAATGGCGGGACGAGTTGATGGAAGAGTCCCAGAGCACCCTCGAGCACCTGCGTGACGACAGCAATAAGGACGTGGGTGACGAGGCGGATCGCGCCAGTCGCGAGAGCGACTACAGCCTGGAGCTGCGCACCCGCGACCGTTACCGCAAGCTGTTGCGCAAGATCGAGCAGGCGCTGGGGCGCATCGATGATGGTTCCTACGGATACTGTGAAGACACCGGGGACCCCATCGGCATCGCCCGCCTCGAGGCCCGTCCCATCGCCACCCTGAGCATCGATGCCCAGGAACGACGCGAGATGAAGGAAAAGGTGCTGGCCGACCGCTGAGTCTGTCCTGGTCAGTGGGTGTCCGGCGTTCGCGCCACCGCCCAGATGCTGATCTCGTGAACCCCCGCCCGCCGCAGCACGCGGGCCATCTCATCCGCAGTGCTGCCGGTCGTGATGACATCGTCCACCACGGCGACATGCCGCCACGGCAGGTCCCTCGTGCAGGCGAAGCTCCCGCGCACATTACGTCGACGTGCCGCCCGGTCCAGCCCCTGCTGCGGTGGCGTCGGGCGCTGCTTGGTCAGTGCCTCGCCGTCCCAGGGTATCCCCATTTTTTTGGATAGATGTCTGGCTAATTCCGTGCATTGGGCAAAGCCCCGCAGGCGCAGCCGGGCGGGGTGGATGGGGGTGGGCAGGATGACCTCCGGCAGCGGTGGCCCGACCCGTTCCAGGTGACCGGCCAGCAGCTCGGCCAACAGCCGCCCATGGGTGAGATTGCCTGCATGCTTGAAGCGGCCGAGCAGGTGGTCGAGGGGGCTCAGGTAGCTGAAGGCCGCGATGGCGCGGTCGAAGTGGGGCGGGTGTCGCTGGCAGCCACCGCATACCGCCGTTGTCCCGCCGGTGACGGGCAGTGCGCAGCCGGGGCAGGCGTGCTTATTACGGGGCAGCTCGGCGTGGCAGTCGGGGCACAGCGCGGCGCTGTCGCCCGGGTGCTGCAGGTCCGCTGCGCACAACAGGCAGCGTCCGGGGTAGATCCGTTCCAGTATATATTTTGACCACATGTAAACCCCCAAAGTCCGTTTCGGTTGACAGTAGCGGGCAGGCGTTTACCATGGGCGGCCCCTTGGCCGAGCTGAAGAATTAGCCCATGACCTCGATAGACCCGACCGCAGGCACCCCGACTGTCATCAGTGGCCGGTCCGCGCGCTGGGCGGCCTCGCAGATGGATATCGGCAATATTGTCGCCGTCCTCGTGCCGCCCCTCGGTATGCTCTGGTTCGGCATCTCGATGATGGTCTATGCCATCCATCGCCACCACCCCAATCCCAAGGTCGGACATTATACCCAGTGGGCCGCCTATCGCTTCTATGGCGTGGTCTGCGCCCTGATCCCCATCGCCACCTTCTTCCCCGGCAAGGGCGTTGGGCCCTGGCTGGTCGCCTGGGCAGTGATGGCCGCGATCATCATCCCCTGGTCATTGTGGTCCCTGTACCGGATCCATACCGACACCTGGGAGGACGTGGTACTGCCGCCGGAGGGTGAAGAACATGAGTGATGCCGGCACCCGTCACGACTGGGCGATCGAGGAGATCGAGGCCCTGTTCGCCTTGCCGTTCAACGACCTGCTGTTCCGGGCCCAGACGGTGCACCGTGAGCATTTCGACCCCAACCAGGTGCAGGTGAGCACCCTGCTGAGCATCAAGACCGGCGCCTGTCCGGAGGATTGTGGCTATTGCTCCCAGAGTGCGAGACACGACACCGGACTGGAGCGTGAGCGGCTGTTGCCGCTGGACGAGGTGGTCGCTGCCGCAGAGGCTGCCCGGGCCAAGGGCTCGACGCGCTTCTGCATGGGGGCCGCCTGGCGCAACCCCACCGACAGGAATCTCGACCGGGTGGTGGAGATGATCGAGGCAGTGCGCGGACTGGGCATGGAGACCTGTGTCACCCTGGGCATGCTCAGCGGGGCGCAGGCGGCACGGCTGAAGTCCGCTGGGCTGGATTACTACAATCACAATCTCGACACCTCGCCCGAGTTCTACGGCAACGTGATCACCACCCGGACCTTCCAGGATCGACTCGATACGCTGGCACACGTGCGCGATGCCGGGATCAACGTCTGCTCCGGTGGCATCCTCGGCATGGGCGAGTCACGCCGCGACCGGGCCTCGATGCTGCAGTCGCTGGCCAATATGCCGCAGCACCCGGAGTCGGTGCCCATCAACATGCTGGTACAGGTGGAGGGCACGCCACTGCACGGGGCCGAGGAGATCGATGGCCTGGATTTCGTGCGCACCATCGCGGTGGCGCGCATCCTCATGCCCGCCTCCTACGTGCGGTTGTCCGCCGGGCGCAGCGAGATGAGTGACGAGTTGCAGGCGCTGTGCTTTCTCGCCGGTGCCAACTCCATGTTTTACGGTGAGCGCCTGCTGACCACCGACAACCCTGCTGCCGACCACGACCAGGCGCTGTTCACGCGGCTTGGCCTTACCATGGAATCGCGCCCGCTGGAGGCCGACAGCAAGGCCTGCTGTGGCAGCTGACGTCCCATGGACGACCTGCAGGCCGAGCTGGCGCGTCGCCGGGCCGAGGGGCTGTATCGCCAGCGCCGGGTGGTGGGCGGCCCGCAGGGGCCGGCGCTGGTGGTCGATGGCCGGGAGCTGTTGAGCTTCTGCAGCAATGACTATCTGGGGCTGGCCGCCGATCCGCGGCTGGCGGAGGCGCTGACCGACGGCGTCCGCCGCTACGGTGTCGGTAGCGGTGCCGCGCATCTGGTCAGTGGACACTCGACCGCCCATCATGCGCTCGAAGAGGAGCTGGCAGCCTTCACCGGGCGCGATCGCGCGCTGCTTTTCTCCACCGGCTACATGGCCAACCTGGGCGTGATCGCGGGTCTTGCCGGCCGTGGCGACACGGTGTTGGAGGACCGCCTCGATCACGCCTCGTTGATCGATGCCGCCCGGCTCAGCCAGGCCCGTCTGCGGCGCTACGCCCATGCCGATGTCGCGGCCCTGGAGACACAGTTCGACCGGGTGAGCGGCAATTGCCTGGTGGCCACCGATGGGGTGTTCAGCATGGATGGCGACATCGCGCCGTTGTCCGGGCTGGCGACAGTGAGCACGGCGCATGATGCGTGGCTGCTGGTGGATGACGCCCATGGCCTGGGCGTGCTCGGGGAGGGGGGGCGCGGCAGCGTGCAGGCCGCCGGACTTGGTCAGGCGGAGGTGCCGATCCTGATGGCCACCCTGGGCAAGGCCCTGGGTACCGCTGGTGCCTTCGTCGCCGGCAGTGAGGCTTTGATCGAGACGCTCATTCAGCAGGCGCGCACCTATATCTATACCACCGCCATGCCGCCGGCGGTGGCGGAGGCGACGCGCGTGGCGCTGAAGATTGTCGAGGAGGAGGGCTGGCGTCGTGAGTGCCTGGCCGGGCTGGTCGCCCGTTTCCGTCACGAGGCGGCGGGGCTGGGGTTGGGGTTGATGGATTCATCGACACCGATCCAGCCGGTGCTCGCCGGCGGTGCGGAACGGGCGCTGGCCTGGAGCCGCTCACTGGAGGACGCGGGCATCCTGGTCACTGCGATCCGCCCGCCCACCGTGCCCGCCGGGACCGCTCGCCTGCGCATCACCTTCTCCGCCTCTCATACCGATGCCCAGCTCGACCGGTTGCTGGATGCCTTGTCGCGGTTGCCGGGGGTGGACTGATGCTGGCCAGCGAGACCTTTGGCGAGGGCCGGGACTTGGTGCTGCTGCATGGCTGGGGGATGAATGCCGGGGTATGGGCGCCGCTGCGTGAGGCCCTCGGGGCGCACTGGCGGGTGACCGCCATCGAGTTGCCCGGCCACGGCGCCAGTCCCTTCGATCCCCGTCACGCCACCCTGGACGATTGGGCCGGGGCCTGCCTGGCGGCGGCGCCGGCACGTGCCCTGTGGCTGGGGTGGTCGCTGGGCGGACTGGTCGCCCAGCAGGCGGCGCTGCGCGAGCCCGCCCGCCTGCGTGGCCTGCTGGGTGTGGCCACCACCCCCTGTTTCGTCACCCGCGACGACTGGACCTGTGCGATGGACGCAACGGTGTTCGAGGGCTTTGCCGGCCAGCTTGCCAGCGACGGCGAGCGTACCCTGGCGCGTTTCCTCGCCCTCCAGGTGCGGGGTGCCGAGGCAGCCACGGAGACCTTGCGGGTGCTGCGCGAATCCCTCCGTCAGCGACCGGCGCCGCAGCCCGGTGCGCTCGATGCCGGTCTGGGACTGTTGCTCGATACCGACCTGCGCGGGCACCTGCCCGCCTTGCAGGTCCCGAGCCAGTGGTTGTTCGGCGGGCGCGACGCCCTGGTGCCGGCACGGGCGGCCGACTGTCTCGCAGAACTGTTGCCCGGTGCCGGCTGCCTGCCTATCGCCGGTGCCGGCCACGCCCCCTTCCTTTCCCATCAGGCAGAGACGCTGCGGGCACTGCACGATTTCGAGGTACGTTGTGATGACTGAGGCGGCAACCCCCATCGACAAGCAGCGGGCCCGTGCGGCCTTCGGCAGTGCTGCGGCCGGTTATGACGACGTCGCCGTGCTGCAGCGTGAAGTGGGGCAGCGCATGCTGGCGCGTCTCGACCTGGTGCGCCTGTCGCCCGGGAGGATACTGGATGCGGGGGCGGGCACCGGCGAACACAGCGATGCACTGCTGCGGCGCTATCCGAAGTCGCGGGTGCTGGCGCTGGACTTCGCCCTGCCGATGCTGCAGCAGACGCGTCGTCGCGGCCGCTGGCTGCGCAGGCCAAGCTGTGTCTGCGGCGACCTGGAGAGTCTGCCCCTGGCGGATGCCAGCATCGACCTGGTCTATTCCAACCTGGCGCTGCAGTGGGTGAACGACCTCTCCGCCAGCTTTGCGGAAGTGGCGCGCGTGCTCAGGCCTGGCGGGTTGTTCATGTTCACCACGCTGGGCCCCGACACCCTGAAGGAACTGCGCGCGGCCTGGGCCGAGGCCGATGGCAGGGGCCATGTCAGTCCCTTTCTCGACATGCACGATGTCGGTGACATGCTGATGCGCAACCGCTTTGCCGATCCGGTTATGGATGTGGAACGGATGAAACTGACTTACGCTGACGCCACCATGCTGATGCGCGAACTCAAGGCCCTCGGCGCCCACAATGCCACCCGGTCTCGGCCACGTACGCTCACCGGCAAGCAGCGGCTGCGGACCATGCTGCACGCCTATGAGCAATTCCGCGAGGATGGGCTGCTGCCGGCGAGTTACGAGGTGATCTACGGCCACGCCTGGGCCCCGTCACAGCGGATCACGGCGGACGGGTCGGTGTACATCGGCGCCGACGAGCTGATCGGGCGTCGTCCGGAATGAAGGGCCTGTTTGTCACCGGTACGGATACCGGCTGCGGCAAGACGGAAGTGAGCTGCGCCTTGCTGCGGCAGCTGCGTGACAGTGGTGTCGATGCAATCGGCATGAAGCCCGTCGCTTCGGGGGCCCGACAGACGGCGGCAGGATGGCGCAACGAGGATGCCGAGGCATTGATAACGGCGGCCGGTGTGGGTGTGGACTACCCGCTGGTCAATCCCTATGTGTTCGAGCCGGCGATTGCGCCACATCTGGCAGCGCAGTCGGCCGGTGTGACGATTGATCCCGCTGTCATCCAACAGGCCTTCCGTGACCTGGGTCGTGGCCATGAACTGGTGGTGGTGGAGGGTGTCGGTGGCTGGCGGGTGCCGCTGGCGCAGGGGCTGGATGTTGCCGGGCTGTGCATGTCATTGCGGCTGCCCGTAGTGCTGGTGGTGGGCATGCGCCTGGGCTGTATCAATCATGCGCTGCTGACGGCCGAGGCCATTGCAAGTAACGGCGCCGAGCTGATCGGCTGGGTGGCCAACCAGGTAGACCCGGCGATGGCCTGCTTCGACGAGAATCTGGAGACCCTGCGGGAACGGTTGCAAGCGCCGTGTCTCGGTGTGCTGCCCTACCGGAGTATGGGTGAGACGTGGCGTGGGAACACCGCCCCCTTCGACCTGACTGCCTGCTTTGATACCTGATAAAACAGCTGGACACGACAAGACCTTTGTCATGTGCAATGCATGACGGCATCTATATAAGATATTTATAAAACATAGATATTTTGATCTTTAAAGATCATAAAAAGAATTTTTCTTGACTCATATCAATTTTTGTTGCGAATACTGAATGAGGTGTCTAGGGTGGCACCATCGTTCAGGCTTTTATCCGTCGTAGGGACCGATAGGTGAATCACCTTCTGGGGCAGATCGATGGTGACCACGGAATATAGAGCAGACGAAGATCTGACAGAGATATTCCTGCAGCCGAACCGCTCTTTGACCTGGCATGAGTCTGTCATTGTCTTCTCGGGCATGGCGGCCACGATAACGGCCATCGGATTGGTATTTACACTCATGGGCTATTGGCTCGTGCTGCCGTTTGCAGGACTTGAGGTACTGGTCCTGGGTGTGTGTTTCTATCAGGTGGCGATGAGTGGGCGGCAGCGACAGTTGCTGGTGATATCGCCGGAAAAGGTGCGGGTCGAAAAGGGTCTGCTGCGGCGATCCCCCGGCAGCCGGGGAGGACCACAGGAACGGATGGAGTTCACCCGGGCCTGGGTCCGGGTGACCTTGCGAAGGAATGAAGGCCCGGGCCGGCTGGTGGTTGGCGCGGCAGGTGACGAAATAGAGATTGGTGAATTTCTCACCGAGCAGGAAAGAGATGACTTGGCGGAGGATTTGGGTGCCGCAATAGCCGGGGATACAACCGGTAGGCAGAACAGGTCGGTGAATCAGGCCTGAATAACCATATTAAAACCAAAGGGGAGAAATCTGCTGTGAAACTTAAGCGGTACTTGTCTGGCCTGCTGGCATTCGCCGCAGGCATGGGGGTGGGGCCAGCGGTCGCAGACTATGCCCTGAACATGCGCCAGGGTGTCACCAGCACCAGTCAGAACGTCTATGGCCTGCATATGGTGATCATGGGCATCTGTGCGGTTATCGGCGTGGTCGTCTTCGGCGCGATGATCTATTCGATCATCAAGCACCGAAAATCGAAGGGGGCCGTGGCAGCGCAGTTCCATGAGAGCACGACGGCCGAGATTGCCTGGACCATCATTCCCATCATCATCCTTGTCAGCATGGCGATCCCGGCGACCTCGAGTCTGCTGGCGATGGAGGATGTCTCCGATGCGGACATGACCATCAAGGTCACCGGCATCCAGTGGAAATGGAAGTATGACTATATTGATGAAGACGTTTCCTTCATCAGTAGTCTCCATCCCGATCATGAAAAGGCTCGTCAACTGGATTCGGGCGTCGATGTCACGAAGATCGAGCACTACCTGCTCGAAGTGGACAAGCCGCTGGTGATCCCTGTCGGCAAGAAGATCCGCTTTCTGCTGACCGCCAACGACGTGATTCATTCCTGGTGGGTGCCTGATCTGGGCTGGAAAAAGGATGCCATCCCGGGATTCATCAATGAAGCCTGGACCAAGGTCGACCAACCGGGCGTCTACCGCGGAAAATGCGCGGAGCTCTGCGGCAAGGACCACGGCTTCATGCC